>JAFXWT010000341.1 GCA_017542695.1 Clostridia bacterium | reverse complement strand
GAACATCAACATCTTCCGCGATCCGCGCTGGGGGCGCGGGCAGGAAACGTTCGGCGAGGACCCGTATCTGACGGCGACGCTCGGTGTCGGTCTCGTCGAGGGATTGCAGGGCGACGGGGAATTCCTCAAAGTCTCCGCCTGCTCAAAGCATTTTGCGGCTCATTCGGGGCCGGAGGGGAAGAGGCACTGCTTCAACGCCGAGGTCAGCGAAAAGGATATGCGCGAAACGTACCTTCCCGCGTTTGAAAAGACCGTCAAAGCGGGCGTTTCGGGCGTTATGGGCGCTTACAACCGCACCAACGGCGAGCCGTGCTGCGCGAGCCCGCGCCTGATGAGCATACTCTACGACGAATGGGGTTTCGAGGGTTATTTCACGTCGGACTGCTGGGCGCTGAACGATTTTTACAAGGAAAACGGGCATAAAATCGTCTCATCAAAGACCGAAGCGGCGGCGATGGCGCTCAAAGCGGGGTGCGATCTCAACTGCGGGTCTGTCTATCAGTCGCTGATGGACGCTTATGAGGAAGACCTTATCACCGAGGACGACATCACTCGCGCCGCAGAGGACGTTTACACTATCAGAGTCATGCTCGGCGAGTTTGAAAAGACGCGGCCGTACGCCGACATTCCGTACGAAAAGCTCGACTGCCGCGAGCATCGGGAATTAAATCTCGGCGCCGCCGAAGAAGCGATGGTCCTTCTTAAAAACGACGGCATTCTGCCGCTTGAAAACAAACACAGACGCATCGCCGTCGTCGGTCCGAACGCGCAGTCTTTTTCCGCGCTTGAGGGCAACTACCACGGTCACGCGTCGGAATATATAACGGTTGCCGACGGAGTGCGCCGCGTTTTTGACAAGGCGGACGTTTTCGTCGAGGAGGGAAGTCGACTGACATCTCGCAGAATGAACGCGTCGAGCGGATTTTATAATCAGCTTTCGGACGGCGTCGCCGCCGCCACGCACGCGGACGTGACGGTGCTCGTTCTCGGACTTGACAAGAGCATCGAGGGCGAAGAAACGGGCGTTTCCGACGATTATACCGAATGCGGCGACAGAAAGCGCGTCGGGCTTCCGACGGTTCAGCGCGAGCTTGCCGAGGCGGTCTGCGACGTTTGCGAAAACGTCGTCGTCGTCATTATGGCCGGAAGCACGATCGACGTCGGAAAAAAGATCAGAGATCATGCGCGGGCGATCATCCAGGCGTGGTATCCCGGTGCGCTCGGCGGGCTTGCTGTGGCAAACGTCATAGCGGGAAGCGCGAACCCGTCGGGACGGCTGCCGCTGACGGTCTACGCGGAAGATCATCCTCTGCCCGATTTTGAGGATTATTCGATGACGGGAAGAACATACCGCTACATCGAGGGCGAGGCGCTCTATCCGTTCGGATACGGGCTTTCCTACACTCGCTTTGAATATTCCGGCGCGAGAATAACGAGCGCGGACGGAGAAAAGATAACGGTATCGGTCAATGTCAAAAACGTCGGAAATGTCACGGGAGATGAAAAAGTACAGGCGTACGCGAGATTTTCTGACAGCCGCACGGCGACTCCGCACTTCCAGCTTTGCGCAGTGATGGCGGTGACGCTCGGTGCGGGCGAGGAAAAGACGGTGACGCTCGACGTTGACGGATATTTTGTCAAAGCCGTTCTTCCCGACGGCTCGCGCGTCGAGCCCGACGGGAACATCTCGATCTTCGTCGGCGGGCACCAGCCCGACGGCGTGAGCGATAAGTTGACGGGATATAAATGCGAAGAGATCAGGGTGAAATAAAAAGGATTTCCATAACGGAAAAGACATTCTCTCCCGCAGGGAGAGGCGCGGACGACCGATGGTCGCCCCTACGGTCAGCACACTGTCGAAAGTCATTTCGGGAAGCAATCCAAAATCAAAAAAGACAGGCGCCGCCTGTCTTTTTTACGTTTTTATTTTGTTTCGAAGCCGTATTCGCCGGAGGGGAAGATTACATACATCTCTTTCCCGCCCGCGCCGCTCTGAACGCCGAAGGAGTATTTTTCCGTCACTTTCGCGTCGCCGTCGAAGAGAGTGTCGAGGTATTCTTCGGGGAGGTAGAGCGTCGCCGAACAGCCGAACGGCACCTTGACGTTGATTGAAAGCTTTCCGTCGCGCTTAGCGAAGAAGCACTTGATCTCACCGTACATACTTTCGTGCTCGCTCATCGCGCTTTCGAGCGACGAACTTATCGCGGGACGGAGGATGGTGTGCTTAAAGCCCGGTTCATTCTCGTCGGGCGATATGCCGCCGATGTACTTATACATAAACGCCGAGAGGTCGGAGAACATATGGTGGTTGTGCGAGCCGCCGCCGTTCCAGCACTCCCAGAGCGTCGTTGCGCCGAGGTCGATCCATCTCTGACAGCCGGGGAACGTGCGCTGCGCGATCATCGCGTAGCCGACGTCGTTCTTTCCCGCCGCGCCGAGCGAATGCATGACGAACTTGTTGCCGAGCACTCCGAAATCAAGGTGATCGTCGTTTCTTCTGATCTGCTCGACGAGCTTATTTACAAGCCCGTCGTACTCGTCGGGTTCGTAAAGCCCGAAATAAAGCATCGCGCCCGTCGCTGTTTGGCAGTCGCCCATAACGGTGAATGTTTCTTTATCGAAGAATTTTTCGCGCCATACCTTACGGATCCGAGCGGCGAGGTCGGAATAGTATTCCGCGTCGTCGTCTTTGCCGAGCAGTTTTGCGATCTTGACGACCGTTTTCGCGGCGTTATAGAAGAACGCCGTATCGCTCACTTCGACGGGGCATTTGTAGCCGCCCATGTTTTTGGAGATCGCGGGTCCCTCGAACGGCGGGCACCAATCTCCTGTGCCGTAATTCAGGGTCAGGTCATCCGTCATACTCTCCATAAAGTCGCAGTTGCGCTTTATCGAGTCGTAGTTTATTTTAAGAATGTCGGGGTCGTTGTTGTAAAGATAGATGTTATACGGAACCGTGATGAGAGCGCTCGACCAATCGGGTCCCATGAGTCCGTAATATCCCCAACCTGTCGACGGCACGACGCACGGTATCTGACCTGCGGGGCGCTGTGAGAGGCGCATATCCTCGCTCCACTTGGAGAGGAACGACTGCGCGCCGAAATTGATGAGCATCTGCTCGCAGGAGAGCGCCGTGTCGCCTGTCCACCCGTTTTTCTCGCGGTGCGGGCAGTCTGTCGGGACTGATTCCATGTTCGATATCGTCGACCAACGGCACAGGTGCTGGACTTTGTTGAGAAGCTCGTCGGAGCAGGTGAATTTGCCCGCCGTGCCGACGTCGGTGCATATCGCCATCGCGGTTATTTCGTCCGCCGTCGGCTCGTAGTCGATACCGGATATCTCGATATATTGGAAGCCGTGATAAACGAAGATCGGGTGCCATTTTTCGGGCTCGTCGCTCTTTTTGATGTATTTGTCCGTCTGGAAGCCGTGCGAGCGCGTCATTCCGCCCATCTGCATATCGAGCTCGCCGTTTTCAAGGAGCATATCGGAGTGGCGGATCGTGATCTCGGTGTCTTTCGCGCCGCGGAATGTGTACGAGCAAAAGCCCGCCATATTCTGCTCGAATTCGACGATGTAGCCGTTTTCCGATTTTCTTATCACTTTCGGAGAAAAGGTTTTCTGAACGCGGATCGGCGGCATTTCCATCGCCTCGAGCGCACCGCCGGGGCTCTTCATTATCTTTGTGCCGTCCCACGCGCTGTCGTCGTAGTCTGGATATTCGTATTCGCCGAGCTCTGCGCGCGCGTCGTAATGCTCGCCGTTGCGGATGCCATTGAAGAAGATCGGGCCTTTCGAGCCGCGCCACGTCGTGTCGGAAACGATCTTTTCGACCGTGCCGTCGGAATAGGAGATCTTCAGCTCGCATATCATTTTCGGCCAGTGACGCCACGTTGCCGCTTTGGTGTTCCACGGGTCCTCGGCAAAACAGTTATACCATCCGTTGCCGAGCACGACGGAAATGACGTTTTCCCCCGTTGTGAGTTTGTCGCTCACGTCGTAAGTCAGGTACATATCGTTTTTCGAGAAATCGGTGAAAGCGGGAGAGAGCACGTCGTCGCCTGTGTTTGTACCGTTGATCCTGCTCTCGTAGTAACCGAGTCCGCATATTGAAAGATACGCCTCGGCGACCTGTTTTTCAAGGCGGAAGCTCTTTCTGAGATAGACCGCGCCGAACGCGTCGCCCTCTCGGCGAACGTAATTCGCGCTGATCCACTTGCCGTCCCAGCGCGAGCCGAGTTTGCCTGTGACAAAAGAGCCGCGGGCGGACGCCGCGTCGCCGAGGGTCGTCGTTACGTCGACGGTCCAATAGTATTTATGGACGGGGAGCAGAGATGAGCCGTCGTATTTTATGAAAAGCCGCTGCTCGCCGTCAACGATCCCCGTGTCCCACACGGGTTCCGTCGCGTCGGCGGACGCATAAAGTCGGATGCGCGCGCTTTTCTGCGCGTCCGCGCGCTTTTCGGATTCGATTTTGTAGGAAAATCGCGGGGTCTTGTCCACGCCGCACGGCTCGGACATGTAATTTACGGTAAGGCCGTAGATCTTCATTGCGCGTACCTCGTTGCAAAAAAATTCATTTTATTTTACCATAAATGACGGGAAAATGCAATAAGGTTATTTTATTTGTAACAAAAGTTTAATATAACGCCGACTGTTTTATTTTCGCAAAAAAGAAAAGAGCGATGATCTTTCCGCGCGAGGCGCGGAGATATTCGTGCATTATCTCCTCATCCGCCTCGCCGAGCGAGGCGCCTTCTCCGTTAGGAGAAAACTTTCGGGCGACCGATGGTCCGAACCCCACGCGCTCACGTTGCTCGTGCGCGGGAACCCGACCTGTCGCCCCTACAAACAGACGGAAAGATATGTGATACCGTCAGCGCAGAGCAACACGTACCCCCGCCGCGCGGGTGTAAAGATTTGTCTTGATGTCGTAAATCTTCGCCGGAATTAACGTGAACCGTACGCCGTAGGCGACGGAAGCACGTTTGAGGCGAGAAGTCGGATATACGCCGAAGTTTTTTCTTTTGCGTAGCGAAGCGGCCGCGAGGGAGTGAATGACAGCCTAAATGGCTGTCAGAGCCGAGCGGTGACCGAGCCGCAGCGAGACCCTTTTCTTTTTCGCAAAAAAGAAAAGAGCAAAAACTTTTTCGCGGATTATTCATCGAAAATAAAAAATTTACTTTTTCCCGTTGAGAAAATTCATTGTTTGTGATATACTTAATTAAAAGAAAGAAAAACGGAGGGCGAAGATGAAGAAAACGACGATACTTCTTCTCGGCGATGTGATGGGGCCCGCCGCCGCGGATCACGTCGGCGCGCGGCTGTGGAGCGTCAGAACGACGCTTGATATCGACTTTGTCGTCGCAAACTGCGAAAACTGCGCCCTCGGCAACGGGATAGACAAACAGAACGTCGACAAGCTCCTCTCGGGCGGGTGCGACGTGCTGACGTCGGGCAACCACGTGTTCAAAAAGCCCGAGGCAAAGACGATCCTCGAGGACTGCCGCGACGTTATCCGCCCGTGCAATTATCCGCCGGAAGTCCCCGGCGCGGGACACGTCATTAAAAATATCGGCGCGTGCCGCGTGCTTGTGATGAATGTGATGGGCGTTATCTATATGGAGCCGCTCTCAAACCCGATCCGTTCGGTCGAAAAGATCCTCGCCGCTGAAAAAGGGAACTACGACGTTTCCGTTCTCGACGTTCACGCGGAGGCGACATCGGAAAAACAGGCGATCGCTTATTATTTCGACGGCAAGATAGACATTATAGTCGGCACGCACACGCACGTTGCGACGGCGGACGAGCACATTTTCCCGAAAGGGACCGCGTACGTTACCGACCTCGGTATGTGCGGCCCCGACAATTCGGTGCTCGGAGTCGAGCCGTCGTGCATAATCGAAAAGCTGACGACGAACATGCCCGTGAGGTTTATCCTCTCGCAAAATCGCGTGACGGCGCACGGCGTTATCGTAACGATCGGCGAGGGCGGGAAGCCCGAAAAAATAGAAAGGATCACATTCTGACGGAGGCAAGTATGATAAAGATATTACACACGGCTGACATCCACCTCGACTCGCCGTTTTCGCTTCTCGACGTTAAAAAGGCACAGGCGCGCAAAGCGGAGCTTCGCGGCACGTTCACGTCGATGATGCTTTACGCGAAAACGGAGCGATTCGACATTGTGATCCTCGCGGGCGATATTTTCGACAACGAATACGCGACGAAAGAGACGATGGAGCTGATGATCGCGCAGTTTGAGCAGAATCCGGAGTGCAGATTCATCATCGCGCCCGGAAATCACGATCCGCTGACGCAGAAAAGCCCGTACCGCAAGGTCGAATTTCCGTCGAACGTATATATTTTCGCCTCCGAGGACGTGACGAAATTCTCGTTCGACGATATCGGCGTCGACGTTTACGGATGGGCGTTCACCGAGCCGACAAAAAAGGAAAATCCGCTCCGTCGCGGAAAAATAGAGCTCGACCGCGACAAGATAAACATCCTCGCCGTTCACGCCGACATGACGGCGGCGCAGAGCGACAACTGCCCGATGACCGAGGACGACATCGCAAATTCGGGATTTGACTACGTCGCGCTCGGTCACATTCACGCGGGCGGCGAAGTCAGAAAAGCCGGACACACGTACTACGCTTACAGCGGATGCCTTGAAGGGCGCTCGTTTGACGAGTGCGGAGTCAAGGGCGCGATCGTCTGCAAGATAAACGCGGGCGGCGGCGCGCATACGGAATTTACGTTCGGGCAGAAGAGATTTTCGCGCCGCAGATACGAAAAGGGTGCCGTCGATGTAACGGATACAAGAGACACGGATGATGTCGTGGCAAAAATAAAGACGCTCATCACAAATCACGCGATGGGCGAGGACACTCTGCTCCGCCTGCGTTTGTTCGGAACGGTCTCGCCGTCGTGGAAGATCGACATACGGTCGCTGACGGCTCAGCTTTTCGGGCTTTATTATCTGGAAGTGCGCGACGAGACTCAGCCGATCCTCGATTACGGTGAGCTGATGAACGACATAAGTATACGCGGCGCGTTCTTCCGCGAGCTTTTGCCGAAATTGAAGAGCGAAAACGCGGAGGAGAGAAAGATCGCCGCCGCGGCGCTCCGCTATGGGCTTTCCGTTCTCGCGGGCAACGACGTTGAACTGTAAACGCGGATACTCCGTCGGGAAAAGGCGGAAAAACAGAAAGAAAATCAACAGAAAAGAGGATATATCATGACACGCACAGAAAAACTCCGCGCGGCGATGCCCGAAGGGATCGACGCGTTCATCGCCACCGATGAGCGCACGCGCCTTTATCTCACAAAATTCCACTCGACCGACGGCACGGTCTTTGTCACAAGGCATAGCGCCGTGTTCTACGCCGATTTCCGATACATAGAGGCGGCGGAAAAGCAGGCCGAAGGCGTCAAGGTCGTGATGCCGCAGGGAAAAGTCAGCGACGAGATAAAGAAAATCATAATTGACGAGGGGATAAAGACCGTCGGATTTGAAGAAGCGACCGTCACCGTCGCGGAGCTGAACAGACTCGAAGCGACGTACACGGACGTGAAATTCGTTCCGATGTCAAAAGTCATTTCGTCGCTTTGCATCTGCAAGGACGAAGAAGAAATGGCGACCATCCGCCGCGCGCAGGAGATAACAGACCGCGCGCTCGCCGATTTTCTGACAGTGATCGACCCCGAGCACATGACGGAGGTCGATGTTGCCGCCGAGCTTGAATACAGGATGAAGAAATACGGCGCGACTTGCCCGAGCTTTGACACGATCGCCGTTTCCGGCACGAATTCGAGCCGTCCGCACGGCGTGCCGTCGCAGGAAAAACTGCAAAAGGGCTTTCTTACTATGGACTTCGGCTGCGTTTATAACGGATACTGCTCCGACATGACGAGAACGATCTGCATCGGAAAAGCCGACGAGGAGATGAAAAAAGTTTATAACACCGTTCTGAAAGCGCAGCTCGCCGCCGAAGAATATGCGAAAGTCGGCGTCAGATGCGTCGACGTCGACAAGGTCGCGCGCGACATTATCGACGAGGCGGGTTACAAAGGATGCTTCGGACACGGACTCGGACACGGCGTCGGACTTCACATCCACGAGGAGCCGAGATTTTCTCCCGGAGCGGGAGATGTGATACTTTCCGTCGGTCACGTTGTGACAGTCGAGCCGGGCATTTACATCAAAGGGAAATACGGCGTTCGCATCGAAGACATGATACAGGTGACCGAAAAAGGCGTGCTGCTCATCACGAAAAGCCCGAAAAACCTTATTGAAATATGAATAATATATAAAATTATAAAAAAACACTTGATATTTTCCCGATTTTAATGTACAATTAAAAAGTAAAAAAATTATTTTATTCTTTGGAGGAATATTTTTTATGGTAATCGCAGGCGATTTTAAGAACGGCATAACTTTTGAGATGGACGGCAACGTAATGCAGGTTATCGAATTCCAGCACGTAAAACCCGGCAAGGGCGCGGCTTTCGTCCGCACGAAGCTCCGCAACGTGATCACGGGCGCAGTAACCGAAACGACGTTCTCTCCCACAGACAAATTCCAGGACGCTATAATCGAGCGCCGTGACATGCAATACAGCTACAACGACGGCGATCTGTATTATTTCATGGACATGGACACATTCGAGATGACTCCCGTATCGAAAGACAATCTTCCCGACAATTTCAAATTCGTCAAGGAAGAGATGATGTGCCGCCTCGTATCTTACAAGGGCAGCGTGTTCTCCGTTGAGCCGCCGACGTTTGTCGAGCTCGAAGTTACTCACACCGAGCCGGGCGTCCGCGGCAACACGGCGCAAGGCACAACAAAGCCGGCGACAGTCGAGACGGGCGCGGAGATCAAGGTCCCGCTCTTCATCGACAACGGCATGATGATAAAGATCGACACGAGAACGGGCGAATATCTCGGCAAGGCATAATTTCAGCTTAAAAGGGGGATAATACCATGACGATAACAGAAAAAGTTGCTTACATCAAAGGTCTTCTCGAAGGGCTTGCCCTCGACGAGTCGAAACCCGAAACCAAGGTGATCAAGGTCATCGTCGAAGCGCTTGACGATATCGCTCTCACTGTAGCTGATACGGAAGAGAGAGTCGAAAAACTTGAGGGATACTGCGATGAGCTTGACGACGATCTCGCCGTTCTCGAGGACGAGGTCTACGGCGACGTCGACGACGAGGACTGTGACGAAGATGACGACGAAGGCGTCATCTGCGTCGAGTGCCCGAAATGCGGCGAAGAGGTTTGCCTCGACGACTCGGTGGACTTCGACAAGATCAAATGTCCGTCTTGCGGGGAAGAGTTCTCCTGCGAGATCAGCGACGAGGACAAGGATATCTGAATAAAAAGATCATAAACGCTGAAAAGCCGACGGTTGTCGGCTTTGCGTTTTACGCACAATTCCTGAAAGGAGCGCACACCCCGTGTGCGAAACGGTATGAACAAACTTAAAAAGATCGTTTGCCTTGTGCTTGCGGCCGCGATGGCTCTTTCCGTATCGGCGATGCTTATGTCGTGCGAGAAAAAGCCGAGCGGCAAGCTTCTGGCAACGTATGAAGGCGGCAAAGTATACGAAAGCGACGTTGCCGATTGGCAGAACTTTTTCAGAATCGAGAAAGTGCAGGAAATATACAACGCCGAAGACCAGCAGGCGAAGATCGCCGAAGTGGACGACACGACGACCGAGTTTTACGTAAAGCTCAAAGCGTTCAGAAAAATGCTCGAGGACAAAGGGGTCGTAACGATTTCCGAGGCCTCTATCAAAAAATATGCCGAAGAGATCATTATTCCCGCCATTGAGCAAAAATACGAAAAAAGCGGCGGATATGAATTTTGGAAAAAAACTTACGGCGTTTCAAAGAACTTCGTTTACGATTACGCCGAAGAGCAGCTCGTCACGACGTATCTTGAAAAATACGTTATGGATACGTATGGCGTTACGGACGAGATGATCAAAGAATATTGGGAATCCCATTCTTATAAATATCTTGTCGTTCCGTCATATATTTTCGACGTAATAATGGTTTCCGTCGCGGATGCCGACAAATCGAATGCCGACGCGTGGGAAGCGGCAAAAGCCGAAGCGCAGGGATATATCGACAGGATCAAAGCGGGCGAGGATTTTGCGGACGTAAAGGCGGACGCGATCCAAAAAAGCAAAAACGTAAATTCCGCCGCCTCGTTCTCGGTCAAGGATTCTGTTCCGTTCAGGGAATGTGAAGGATTTGAGGATGAGGAAAAACATCTCGCGGAGATCGACAAGTTCATTACGGCTTATGCCGAGGCGAACAACATTCAGCTCGTAGAATACGCCCCCGCCGACGGAGACGAAAAAGAATACGCTCTTTGGTTCGGTTACTGCAACATGCTCAACGAGTTCTACACAAAGCACGCGCTGTTAAGTCTTGAAATCGACGAAACGATTGCCGAGCCGATCAGACATCTCGAGGGTTACGAGATAATCAAGCTCGTCGAAAAGAGCGACAAAACGGAATTTCAGCGTCCCGAAAACAATCCGGCCGTTTATGACGACATTTATCAGACTCTTTACGATCAGATGTGGAACAACGGCGAAGGCGCGGCTGTTGAAAAATTCGAGAAACAACTCGAAACCGATTACAAGATAGAGATCGTTTACTCATACGCGGCGAACAACACGTAAAATATAAACAAAACCCATCCGCAAGGATGGGTTTTCTTTTGTTTTTTTCTTATTTGCAGAGGTTGATTATCGCCTCGGCGTACATTTTTGCGTTCATTTTGAACAGGTCGAGCGACATACGCTCGTTTGCGCCGTGCATACGGTTGTCGTCGCCGATGAATTCCGCGCCGAACGCGACGCCGCCCTCCGTTTCGTGAACGTATGTGCCGCCGCCGATGGCGATACAGCGACCTTTCTTTCCCGTGACGTGTTCGTACGTTTTGAGCAGAGTTTTGATGAAATCGCTGTTTTCGTCGACGTGATGTCCCTCGACGCCCGAGAATCCTGCGAGAGAAATACCCGCGTCTTCAAACGTCTTTTCGAGCTTTTCGCGCACATCGGCGACTTTATACGAAACGGGGAAGCGGATATCGAATTTTCCGCGGTATTTCTTGCCGTCGTACGACGCGATACTGTGAACGAGCGTCAGAGCGCCCGAAACGTCGTCGTTGAGTTTCACTCCGACGGACGTTCCGTCCATTTCGCTGTACGGGAAGAGCTTGGAAAGCATATCAAACGCCTCCGCTGTGCCGTCGTCCGTTTCAAGCGACGCGAGCATACTTATCATCGCCGTCACGGCGTTGTAACCGTCTTGTGGTTGAGACGCGTGCGCGCTCTTGCCGCGGCAGACGACGGTGAGAACGTCGTCTTTTTTGCTGAGCTCGAATTTGACTCCCGTTACTTTCGCCGCGCGGGCGATCTCGTTTTCGGATATGCCGCGGAGCGTCGCCGTGCACGTGCCGGGAACAGCGTTTATAACGTCGCCGCCCGATACCGACAGCACCGTCTTTTCTCCTTTTGATATAATAGGAAGAGAAAACTCGCCGCGGATCATTCCTTTTTCGATGTTGATTATCGGGTACGAGCCGTCGGGGGTGAAGAGCCGCGCCGGAAGCGCCTCTTTCTTTCTGTAATACGCGAGGTCGCCCGAGCCGTTTTCTTCATCCGTTCCGACGATGAAGCGCACGTTCTGCGAGAGGTGCACGCCGCTCTTTTTCAGCGCGTACATCGCGTAAAGCACCGAAACAGCGGGACCCTTGTCGTCGATCGCGCCGCGGCCGTAGAGATATCCCCCTTTCAGAGTCAGCTCAAACGGCGGCGTCGCCCAACCGTCGCCGACGGGAACGACGTCGAGGTGGCAGAGAATGCCGAGCGTCGGCTTGCCCTCGGGGTAATAGTCTATCGTTCCGACGTAGTTTTCGTGGTTTTTGACTGTGAATCCCATGTCTTTTGCGATCTCGAGAAATTTTTCAAGTGCGCGCGCCGGCTCGCGCCCGAAGGGGCAGCCGTCCTCGGCTTCTCCGCGCACGCTGGGTATTCTGACGAGAGACGCGAGCGTCGTTATCATGTCGCCCGAATGGTCGTCAATGAATTTTCCTATTTTGAGTTCGGCAAGGTCCATAAAAAACCTCCTTTAATTATGATAATATGCGGAAATCACTTTTTCAACTTATAAGTATATGCACCGTAACGTCGCATTACTTTCCCGCAATAGGAACAAATCTGTGACGAACCGCCGTCAACAATAAATGAATACGCACCCGGGCGGCATTCGGGGCACCGCGCCGCCGCAATGTTAACGACTTCGGGAAAAACGACAGAATCCTCGTCAATATCAATGTCATAATATTTCAAGATATCGTCTTCGTCTATGTGAAGTTCTATCTTCTTTCTGTCACACGAAATCGTATTGTTTTTGATACATTCGCTCGGTGAGTCTTTGACATATTTTTTGTCGCATATTCTGAAAAGGGAGTATCCGCATTTTCTGCAAACTTGATCGGAATCATCAACGATAAATTCTGTATTCCCACATTCGCGTCTGCATACTGCGTACCATATCGGCAGTTCATCGGGAAATTTGACCGGTTTTTTTGAATTCATAAGATCCTTTCTTTATTCTGATCGCGGTGCATAAAGCGTCAGATCGGGTCGCCTTCGTTGTTGAACAGCGGCAGGTATTCGAGATATTTGATATCATCCCTGTCGCGGGCGTCGCCCTCGGCGAGTATCGCCATTTTTGCGACGATCTTGCCTCCCGCGTCGTTGACGAGCTTTTCAATGGCGGCGAGCGACGCGCCTGTCGAAATGACGTCGTCGATCACAACGACGCGCTTGCCGCGCATCTTCTTGACGTCCTCACCGTCGATGTAAAGCGCCTGCTCGCCCTCGGTCGTGATGGAGCGCACAGTCGATTTGAAAATGTTTTTCATGTAAAGCTTCGGTTTTTTGCGCGCGAGCACGTATGTGTTTTCTCCCGTCTGGCGCGCCATTTCGTGAATGAGCGGGATGCCCTTGCTCTCGGCGGTGATCATTATGTCGTGTTCGGGCATGAGCTTTATCAGTTCGCGCGCGGCGGCGACGGTAAGTTCGACGTCGCCGAAAATGACGAACGCGCCGATTTTAAGTTTGTCGTTTATCGGGCAGAGCGGGAGATCTCTTTCAAGCCCTGCGACGTTGATTTTATAGTATTCTTTCATTGTTTGCCTCCGAAAAGTCATATTACACTTTAATTTTATATCCAAACGGCGAAAAAGTCAATCGAAAAAGAGTCAAAAATAAAGAAAGTGCGAGATTTTTCAAAAAAAACTTGCATTTTCGGGTGTAAAGTGATATACTACGTTCGTATATTGTAAAAAGCTGTGAAAAAGCGGCTGTTTTGCGAGCGTTCCGTATCAGAGATCCTTCGCCGCGGGCTGAAAGCGAGGACGGGACGGCAGGGCGTGCCTTTCACTTTGGAGCTTCGGGCGACTGCCCGCGCTGTGCGGCGTTAATGCAAGAGAGCCCGACGGAAGTCGGGAATTTGGGTGGTACCGCGGAGTTTCCTTCGTCCCATTGGGGACGGGGGATTTTTTGTTTTATGGCACTCATGTTATGAGCGGGCTTACATTCAGAACGGCCATTATAAAAAAATAATAAAAATTATCATAAACATTAAGGAGAACACCATGAAAGAGATCATCGAAAAGCTGAGAGCGAAGGCGCTCGAGGAACTCGCAAAAAGCGACGACATCGAGGCGCTCCGCATCAAATATCTCGGCAAAAAGGGCGAGCTGACCGCGCTTCTTCGCGGAATGGGCAGCGTTTCGCCCGAAGATCGCCCGAAGGTCGGGCAGCTCGTGAACGAGCTTCGTGAAACGATCGAGAGTGCGATCGAGCAAAAGCAAAAAGAGCTTTCCGAAAAAGCGCTCGGGATGAAGCTCGCGGCGCAGACGATCGACGTGACCGTTCCGGGAAAAGAGATACCCGTCGGCCGCCGTCACCCGCTCGCGCAGACCGAAAAAACAATGCGCGATGTGTTCGTCGGACTCGGCTTCACCGTCGCCGAAGGCCCCGAGGTCGAATACGACTACTACAATTTCGAGGCGCTGAATCTGCCGAAAAATCACCCCGCGCGCGACACGCAGGACACGTTCTATATCACAGACAATATCCTGCTCCGTTCGCAGACGTCGCCCGTTCAGGTGCGCGTCATGGAAAAGCAGAAACCGCCGATCCGCATCATCTCTCCCGGCCGCGTTTACCGCGCCGACCCTGCCGACGCTTCCCATTCGCCGATATTCCATCAGCTTGAAGGACTTTGCGTCGACAAGGGCATCACGATGAGCGATCTCAAGGGCGTGCTCGAGCTGTTCGCAAAAAAGATGTTCGGCGAGAACACGCGCGTGCGCTTCCGCCCGCACCACTTCCCGTTCACGGAGCCGAGCGCCGAGGTCGACGTTTCGTGCTTTGTCTGCGGCGGCAAGGGATGCCGGCTCTGCAAGGGCGAGGGATGGATCGAAATTCTCGGAGCGGGAATGGTTCACCCGTTTGTGCTTTCCAACTGCGGCATTGATCCGGATGAGTATTCCGGTTTTGCGTTCGGCGTCGGTATCGAGAGAGTGGCGATGATAACGCTCGGCATCGACGATATGCGTCTGCTTTACGAAAACGACGAGAGATTCCTCTCGCAGTTTTAAGGAGGTGTAACAATGGTACTTTCAAGAAATTGGCTTCGTGACTTCGTTGACACAAGCAATATAAATATCAAGGATTTCTGCGACAGAATGACGGACACGGGATCAAAGGTCGAGGGATATGAGATCGTCGGCTCCGAGATCGACAATATCCGCGTCGGACTCATCGAAAAGATCGAAAAGCATCCCGATGCGGAGCGCCTTGTCGTGTGTCGGGTCAACTGCGGCGAGAAAACGATTCAGATCGTCACCGCGGCGACAAACGTGTTTGAGGGCGCTTACGTCCCCGTTTGCTACTGCCCCGCCGACGAAAAGCGCGTGACAAAGCTCTCCGACGGAACGGAGATCAAAACGGGCAAGCTCCGCGGCGTTGTCAGCGAGGGAATGTTCTGTTCCATCGCCGAACTCGGATTGACTACCCACGATATGCCGGGCGCGCCGACGGACGGCATTTTCATACTGAACGACTATCGCCCCGTCGCGGGGCAGGACGTAAAGGATCTGCTTCTTATGAACGACGAGGCGGTCGAGTTTGAGATCACTCCGAACCGCCCCGACTGCCTCTCCGTCATCGGACTCGCGCGCGAAGCGGCGGCGAGCTTCGACAAGAAGCTGAATATTCCGACTCCCGCGGTCAGCGAAGCGGGCGACGATATCAAAAATTATCTGTCGGTAAAGATCACCGACACGGAAAAGTGCTTCCGATACAGCTCGCGTGTCGTTAAAAACGTCAAGATAGCGCCGTCGCCGCTGTGGATGCGTATGCGTCTGCGCGCTTCCGGCGTTCGTCCGATAAACAATATCGTCGACATAACAAACTATGTCATGCTTGAATACGGTCAGCCGATGCACGCTTTCGACTACAAGTGCCTTGATGGCAGCGCCATCGACGTTCGCACAGCGGCGGAAGATGAAATTTTCTACACGCTTGACTCACAGGAAAGAAAACTCTCGCCCGATATGCTCGTTATCGCGGACGCGAAAAAACCCGTTGCGATCGCGGGTGTCATGGGCGGTCAGAACAGCGAGATCAAGGACGACACAAAGACCGTCGTTTTCGAGTCCGCGATGTTCCTCGGTTCGTCAGTCAGAATAACGGCGAAAAAGCTCGGTATGAGAACGGAGTCGTCGTCGCGCTTTGAAAAAGGTCTCGACGTCGAAGGGACGGTCGCCGCGCTCGAACGCGCGTGCGAACTTGTGAATCTTCTCGGTGCGGGCGAGGTGGTCGGCGGAATGATCGACGTTTACCCCGTCAAGAAAAAGGTTGCGACGGTCAAATTCGAGCCGAAGCGTATAAATGAATTTCTCGGCTTCGACCTGTCGCACAAAGAAATGGTCAGCATCCTCGAGTCGCTCCACTTCAAAGTTCTGCTCGACCGCGTGATCGTTCCGTCGTACCGCGACGACGTCAGATGCATGAACGACGTGGCGGAGGAAGTCGTCCGCATTTACGGATACAACAAGATCGAATCGTCGAGCGTTGTTTCGGCAATGACGCAGGGCGGACTTACTGACAAGCAGAAATTCCGCGAAAGAGTACACGAGCTGCTTTGCGGTGCGGGACTCGACGAAATATACACGTTCTCGTTCATGTCATCAAAGCTCTACGACAAAGCGGGGCTGGATCAGGACGACGAACGCCGCAAGTCGCTTGAAATCATGAACCCGTTCGGCGAGGACACAAAGACCATCCGCACGACGACTCTTCCGTCGATGCTCGAAGTTCTCGAAACGAACTGCTCGCGCAGCGTTCCGAGCGCGGCGCTCTATGAGCTCGGCAAGGTGTTCATCCCGCGCGATGGCGTTATCACGAATACGCACGGGCTTGAGGGCTCGCTCCCCGATGAAAGACAACATATCACGCTCGGGCTTTACAAAGCGGGCGACTTCTACGACATGAAAGGAATTATCGAAAACGTGCTCGAGCACGCGGGCATCGAAGGGAAATACGTCGCAAACAAGACAAACCCGACGTTCCATCCGGGCCGCTGCGCCGACGTTATGACCGAGGACGGCAAATACATCGGCACGTTCGGACAGCTGCACCCGACGGTTGCAAAGAATTACACGTTTGACGCGCCGGTTTACGTCGGCGAGTTCGATTTCGAGACGATCTACTAGTGCTCGGACACAAAGCGCACTTATCACGGACTGCCGAAATTCCCCGCCGTCACGCGCGATTTCTCATTCGTCTGCGACGAGGGGCTTGAAGTCGGCGCGATCGAGGACGCAATGAAAAAGAGCAACGTTTCCGCTCTCGAAAGCATCAAGCTGTTCGACGTTTACCGCGGTGAAAGACTCGGCGCGGGCAAAAAGAGCGTTTCGTTCAGCATCGCCCTCCGCGCAAAAGACCGCACGCTCACCGTCGAGGAGGCGGACAAGTTCGTGAAAAGGATACTCGATTCAGTCGAGAAAATTTGCGGCATCACGATAAGACAGTAATGATAATAATGAAAAAAGCGCCCCGTGGGGCGCTTTTTTTATCCGTTCATTCTTTCGTTTATGATCATGTATGCTCGTGCCGCGTCGGGAACGGAATACATCGTTCGATGCGTTTGGCCATACCCGTATCTCGTCGATACCATTTCGCCCGTGACGAACGTGATGTCGCCCGACCCGTCGGGAAAATCCCGCTTTGACACCGATCTGACCGACGAGAAGGGAACACTTTCCGTTGAGCGTTTGGTCTTTATTATAATACGCCTGTCCGTTATTCCGTAAACGGCTCCGCTTTGTGTCAGGGCGCGTCCGAAAACCGTATATATACCGACAGCAATAAACGGTATCCCGAAGATCCACATAAAAGTGCCCGATTGCATTGCGCCTGCCGTCCAAAAAACAGCAAATCCGAGAAAGAACACCCCGAACAGCAAAAGATATATTCTTTGCCCCGACAGATGCAGTCCTCGCTTGCTTTTCCCCGACCACAAAAGCATTTCGTCATACGAAAGCTCGCTTCTTATGAGAGACATGTCGTTGTCCATTTTCATTTCTCCTTGCAAAGAGCGTTTTATATCATATCAACATCGCCGACGTTCGAGATCGCGGCGCTGTTTCCGCTTTCCGAAAGCAACACCTTTCTGCCCTCGACGGCGGAAACCGACACGTCGCCGGAAACGGCGCAATCCTTTATTTCAAGATCGACGGGCGGGTAGACTATCCCCGGCACGCCGCGGTCGGCAAAGCGGAGCTTGCTGTCCTTAATGTCCGAATTTATAATCGACAGCTTGCCGACGGGCGTTGTCGCGCGGACGAGGAACGGCACATCGGCGTTCATTCTTACGTTGTCGAGCACGATCCCCGTCTGTACAGGCGCGACGGAATACGGATAATAGCTGTGCGAGTATCTGTCCTCGTCAAAGTGGAAACAGAACGCTGTCGGGCGGTTCTTTTCAAGGCGGATGTTCCTGAAAATAATGTTCCGACAGCCGCAGTTCATCGCAACGTTTTTATCCTGTGTCATCACCCACATTATCCCGTCGACGACGGCCGTCCCGCGCTCGTGCGTCGGAGGCGTTACGGAAATATATTCTTTATCGTCAGGCGGCATTTTCGCGCGGTACATCCGCCCGCCGGAAACGACCGTGTCGGAATTTCGTATCACCATGCCTTTTTTCCACTCAGACCACGAGCCGGCGAGAAGACGGCAGAAGAAACCCGTCGTTTCCGGCTGGTCGAGATCGACGCAGTTTTCGATGAGACCGTTTTCGATCCACCCCATTTCAGGATTTGAGACAGCGTAGTCGTTGGCGTTGAGCGCCACGGGGTCATCGAATGTGCGGAACGTGCCGTTGCGCAGCACAAAATCCTTGCCGGGCCCGTAGTGGACGGCGTCTTTCATCCCCTCGACGTGCACGTTTTCGACGAGCGAGTCCTCAAACGTGCATATTTGGATGCAAAAACCGTGATGAGGCAGGTCGAAGCAGGTGAAATTCTCGATCTTCGTGTGCTTTGTGTAAAAGAACACGACGTGCGCGTTCGCGCCGACGATGTTCCCGTGTTCGCGCGATATGTCGACCCCGTTGCATTCGAGCGTCATGCCGCGGATAACGATGTTTTCGTCGTATTTGCGCGCGTCGGCACCCTTGTTCATTATCAGCGCGCCGTCGCCGTCGCCCGACGGAACGCGGCGGAGAGAGGCGCCGCTCACAAATTCGAGCGTCGTGTCGGAGCCGATGTACGCCGTGCCGACGACGTCGTATTTTCCGGGCTTGTCGATGAGTATATGCCCGCCGAGATCAAACATCGCTTGAAGCGCACGGCGGTTTTCATTGCCGTTATTTTTCGGCGAAAAGCCGTGGAGCGACGCGAGAATTGTTTGCTTTTCCGCCATCTTATTTTCCCTCATAGAACGCGGCGAAGAGCTTTGTCATATAGTACGTGTCGTCGACGCCGCCGAGCTCGCGCACCGAGTGCATGGAGAGCATCGGGTTGCCGATGTCGACGGTCATAATGCCGTAAGTTGCCGACATCATCGGACCGATCGTGCCGCCGCCGCGCACGTCGGAGCGGTTGTTGAATACCTGATAAGGTATTTTGTTCTTCTCGCAGATGAGCTTGAAGAACGCCGAGCTCTCCGCGGAGCAGGCGTACGACTGTCCCGTGGCGATTTTCAGCACGGGGCCTTTGTTGAGATAAACGGGCATCGTCGGCTCGGCTTTGTCGAGATATGCGGGGTGCGTCGCGTGAGCCATGTCGGCGGAGAATATCACCGATTTTGCGAGTGCGCGGTATTTTTCTTCCGTGCCGTAGCCGAGCTTTTCGCAAACGCGGTCGATAATCTGTTCTATTGTGTTCGAGCGTGCGCCGCGGTCGGAGTTTGAGCCGCATTCCTCGTGGTCGAAAGCGACCGCGATATCGCACGACGGCGCGTTTTTCGCCTCGATCACGCCTTTGATGACGGCGTGGGACATTGCCGCGTCATCAAGGCGCGCGACCGACATGAATTCTTCGTTTTCGCCGACGTAGCAGCCGGGATAAGATTCGTAAGGCGCGAGCTCGAAGCTGAGCACGTCATCGGGTGCACAGCCCGCCTCTTTGGCGATGAAATCGACAAAATGCGTCTTTCCGTCGCTGTTCTGAGCAAAGAACGGGCAGAGCTGAGTCTGCGGGTTGAACTTCGCGCCGTCGTTGACGCCGCGTTCGACGTGGATCGCTGCGCTCGGAATAATGAGCACGGGACGGTTCACGTTGATGTTGACCGCTTTTGCCGCGCCATTTTCTTTGACCATGACGCGCCCCGCGAATGCGAGCGGGCGGTCGAGCCAGCCGTGAACGATAAGCCCGCCGTATAGCTCGACTGAGATGCGCTCGACGCCGAAGTCGACCTTCGACGGCACGCTCTTGATGCGGAACCCGGGGGAATCCTCGTGCGCCGCGCCGATGCGGAAGCCCGTCTCCTTCGGCTCGCCGCCGATCTTGAACGCGGCGATCTGCGTGCCGCGCTTTGTCATATAGTAGAGCTTGCCGCGCTCGATGTTCCACTCGTCGCCTTCGTCGAGCTTCGTTGCTCCCGCCGCGACGAGCATTTTTTCAAGCTCGTCGACCGATTGGAACGGCGTTGGAGCACTGTTCAGAAATTTAAGCAAGTCGTTTGCGTATTTTCTTTTGATGTCCATTGTTTTGTCTCCTTTGAGGGTTTTTCTTTATATTATTATAAGGAAAAAGATTACGCAGTTATTGTATCATAAACGGGGAGCAAAAGCAAGGGTTTGAGCGTTTTCTTTTTTCGGAGGTTTTTTCGCTGCTTTCAGCGCACAACGGATATGGCTTTGCCCGTTTGGACGAATCATTCGTTTCTTTTTTGCAAAAAAGAAAAATGAAAAGCCAACCCCTTGACATTTTTCTCCCTCGGTGCTATAACATATAAGAATATAAGTCCGCCGCGGCGGACTTGAAAACGGAGGTCACAATGAAACTTTACGTTTTAATACTCAACAAAACAGAATGCATGCACACGCTCGTTTCCGAGCTACTCGAATCGGGCATCCGCGGCGCGACGATATACGATTCGATGGGCGCTCTCCAATACGTCGGTCACGATATGATCGAGCCGCCGCCGATGTTCGGCTCGCTCCGTCAATATCTTCACCCTGACAACACGGGAAACAAAACGCTGTTCATCCTTCTCGAAGACGACAAGGTCGGCGAGGTGACAAAGATCGTCAATCGCGTCACTGGCGGACTTTCAAAGCCCGACGTGGGCATTTCGTTCACTCTTCACGTATACGACGTCGAAGGACTCGGCTGATCTTACTTATTCAAAGGACATTTCAAAATGATATCAAATACTCTTCTCGCCCTCGGCATCGCGATGGCCGCAGGGCTATTATTCACGCGCATAATCAAACTTGTCAAACTGCCGAACGTGACGGCGTATCTCATCGCCGGACTTCTCATCGGGCCGAGCGTGATCGGCCTTGTCGGAAAAGAAAGCGTCAAGAGCTTTGACATAATAGTCACGCTCGCGCTTGGCTTTATCGCTTTTTCCATAGGCGGCGAATTCAAACTGTCGACGCTGAAGCGCCTCGGCAAAAACGTCACGGTGATAACCGTCGTTCAGGCGGCGGGAGCCGTTCTGGTCACATTCGCCGTGCTTCTCGTTGCGGGGCTGCTCGGTTGGCTCGGCGAAAACTATATGCCGCTCGTGTTCACGCTGTCTGCGATAGCGACGGCGACCGCGCCTGCGGCGACGCTCCTCGTCGTCAGACAGTACAAAGCGCACGGACCGGTGACGGAAACGCTGCTGCCCGTCGTCGCGATGGACGACGCGATCGGACTTATGATATTCTCGATATTTATGGCGATAGCGCAGGCGCTCGCGTCCGGAACGGCGCCGACCGCAAAGTCGATGCTCCTCGAGCCGCTGCTTGAGATCGTGCTGTCGCTTTTGATCGGATTTGCGCTCGGACTTGTCGTTGCGCTCTGCACAAGGTGGTTCAAGTCGCGCGCGAACCGACTTTGCCTCTGCGTTACGGCGACGGTCATCGGTACGGCACTGGCGCAGATATGGAATTTGTCGTCACTGCTGCTTTGTATGATGATCGGTGCGGTCATGGCGAACCTCGGCAAAGACGTCGACCGCGTTCTTGAAGGCAACGACCGCTGGACGCCGCCGATATTTATGCTGTTCTTCGTTATTTCGGGCGCGGACCTCGACCTCTCCGTGCTTCCGACGGTCGGCATCCTCGGCGTTCTATACATCGTGGCGCGCTCGATCGGTAAATATTTCGGCGCGAGACTCGGCGCGGGCATGGTCAAGGCGGACGCGAACGTCAGAAAATGGCTCGGTTTTACGCTCTTTCCTCAGGCGGGCGTCGCCGTCGGTATGGCGCAGATCGCGCTGACGCGCCTGCCGGGAGATCTCGGCGCAAAAGTGCAGGCGGTCGTGCTCTGCGCCACGCTGATCTATGAGATCGTCGGCCCGGTACTTACGAAAATGGCGCTCTCCAAAGCGGGAGAAATAGAAAAGAAAGCGTAATGATCACATCGCCTCACGTCAAGTGGGGCGATTCATTTTCCCCCCATTTTGTGACATTTTCCGACGTGCCGCACAATATGTAGTGAGGTAATAAAAAAACAAGAAATAATCTTAAAAAATCGCAAAAAATATTAAAAAAGGTATTGACAAAACCATAAAAAAATGGTATACTAACCGAGCGCCTGTGAAGAGGGAAACTTCGGAGCGGGTGCAAGAGGTCCTTGAAAATTGAACAACAACGAAAAAAAACTCGTTAATACTTTGAAAAGTACAAAAAGTAAGAAAAGTCAGAGAGACTCTGAATTACGGTTTAAGCG
>JAFXWT010000340.1 GCA_017542695.1 Clostridia bacterium | reverse complement strand
TGCTGAATAGATGTGGCTTCATCTATATACTTTTCGGAAAGGATTCTTTTGCCGTCGAACACTCCTCTGTTGTACAAACAAAGCCCCAGCCTGCTCAGTTCATTTACATTGATCTTCACACCTGAAGCACCATAAAAATATCCCTCGGGGCATCTGTCATACTCAAAGCGAGTTATTCCAAGCGGCTTAAAAATCCGTTCTTCGATGAAACTGCCAAGGTCCGTTCCAAGCGCCTCTGTCAGCGCCACGCCGACCAGATATGCGTTGATATTATTGTAATTAAAAACTCGCTCATCGGGATTCTCAATTTTGCACCTTAGTGCAAAATCAATGAAGCTGTCTCCCTCCGCCAGAAAAGGAATATCCGGTACAGACATTGTCATGAGCCTTTGAATTGTTATTTTTTCAAAAACACTTCTCTGCTCATTTGAAATATTTTCTACTTTGCTCTTGGGCAAATAATCCAGAACTGATCTGTTGATATCAAATTTCTTTTCATCTGATGCGATTCCAACAGCCATCGAAAGAACTGCTTTTCTCAAACGCGACAGAAGAATGGCAATATGTAAGCATAATTATCCCGATTACTGACTATGCGGGATATGTCACCGTCAGTCTGGTCAACAGTTATAACTATACTGACGTATGTTTCGGAGGAGTAACCGCAGAGTACGTTACGGGACTTGGAGACTATTCAGACAGAAGTCAATATCTGTACGACGGGCTTGGCAGGGTCATTTATGAGAAGAGTTTTTCCGGCGGAGAAAAGACATACTCCTACTCAGACAACAGTTTTGAATTCGTTGACCAGACGGTATACAAAGACAAAAAAGGAAACATCACGACAGTTGACTATACTTACAATAACACTCAGAATCCGTTTGCTGTAACGCAGACTACCGAAACATTTGAGCCGAATTCGACCGGAACAGGTGATATTGTAACCGCAACATATTATACGTATAACTCACATGGGAGCTTGATTGAGTTAAAGACGCTTACAGACGGAACGCAAACTGCACATTCCATGTATTCGTATACTTCAAACGGTCGCTTCTTGGAAAAAGAGACTGATACAGCCGGCAGATACATCACCTATTCGTACCAGAGCACTACAGGGGATCTTTTGTCTGTAACCGACGGAGACGGCAAAGTCACGTCCTACACTTACGACTCATACGGGAGACTGACTAATGAGACCGAAGGCAGCGCTTCGCTGGATTTGTCATACGGTCAATACAACATCAATATTTCTCACAACGGTTTTTCGTATTCGATAGGTACGGATAATGCCGGAAACAGAACGTCGTTCACGATACTTGATTCAAACGGTGATTTAAACCGTACGATGGCCAGTTACACCTACGGCGGCGCGCTTGGTCAGATCTCCAGGCTCAGCTACGGCAACAGTCAGAACAAGTATTATGGATACGATTCTCTGGGCAATCTGACGTTTATCGCTTATACACAGAATGCGACAATAGACACCGCGACGTTCGCATGGTATTACGATCAAAACGGCAATGTTGTGAAATATGTTGACCGTTCCGATTCCTCAAATCCTGTAACGAGAGAGTACAGTTATAATCCGGAGGGAAATCTGAAGTACGTCATGTCAAGCGACGGAAACAGCGTTTTATACCACCATTCAACGACAACAAATACTGATTATGAGATATTCACCACGGCGTCGACCGGAAACGTGTACAACTACTATATCAGCCGAAATGACGCTGCTAAAACAATAACGAAGCGCGGGACGCTCGGAACAAAAACGATTGCTTACGATTCTTTGGGGCGTATCTCAAGCGCAGTCAACGGCAGTGTAACGAAATCGTACGATTACAAATGGTTCTTCAAAGATGTCATTTACAACAATCAGCAATACAGTCTAAGAAATGAGACTGCACTGTTGAGGAAGAAAGCTGTTCTCTTTCGTCCATACCAACGATTTCTTATTCATACTACGACAACGGCAAAATTAAAACCATTTCCGAGAACAGTGTTCAGGTTGCAAAGTATGAATACGACGCCCTCGGTCAGCTCATACGCGAGGACAATAAAAAACTTAACAACGGATCCGGGTATACGATAAAATACGGCTATGACAACGGCGGAAATATGACGTATAAGCTTACATGTTCGTATTCTCCTTCAATTGCCACTGCCAATCTTCCAAACGGTGCGACTATAGTTGCTCTTGCCACGTATGGTTACGACCCAACATTTAAAGATTTGTTGACGTCCTATTATGGTCAGTCAAACCTATACTCTTATGATGCGATCGGCAATCCGCTGACATATACAGGCAGTAAAAGCTATACGATGACCTGGACCCGCGGCAATAAGCTTGCCACTGTTAAACCGTACGGCAGCACTTACGCTCAAAGCTATCTGTACGATGCAGACGGCCTCAGAACCAGAAAAACGCTTGTTTCTAATTCCAACGTTTCGACGCAGATCAACTATTTTTGGGTTGGAAACACTCTCAAATCTGAGTGGGATGAAAACGGGTCGTATGAGATTGTTTACGATTACGACGCGGTCGGAAGGATATGCGGGTTTGCTTATTCGCAAAACGGAGGAACGGCAACCTATCACAAGTATATCCGCAACGCTCAGGGTGACGTAACGCATATCGTCAACAATTCCGGTTCGGTCGTTGCGGCCTATACCTATGACACC
>JAFXWT010000339.1 GCA_017542695.1 Clostridia bacterium | reverse complement strand
ATCTTCCGCCGCTACCGAAAGCAGATACACCTTGCGGAACTTATAGTCGGACGGGTACAACGGATTCATCCTGTCCAGCAACGTTTTCATCTGTCCGCTCATTTCGTAATAATAGATCGGCGTAACGAATACGAGCGTATCTGCATTCTTGACTTTTTCCGCAATCGCAACAGCGTCGTCCTTCAATACGCATTGTTGCGTCTTCTGACAGGCAAGACACCCGATGCAAAATTTGATTGTTTTACCTTTAAGGCTGATCATTTCAACGTCGTGCCCCGCGTCTTTTGCGCCCGCGAGCAATCTCTCGGCGAGAACGTCGGAATTGCTTTTTGCTCGCAAGCTTGTGGTGATTACCAATACTTTGCTCATTTCAGATTCTCCCTTATAAACGTTTCGATTTTATCAAAAGGAATATATTTTTTATCCCCGCCGTCGTAAAGATCGCAATGAGTTGCGCCATCGACTATATATAGTTCTTTATTGTCACCCTTCAAGAGTTTGAAAGCGTCCTCGCTCATATATCTCGAATGCGCTTCGCTTCCGTGAACGAGAAGTACGGCACTTCTTATTTCGGATGCATAGGTAAACAGTCTTGTATTCATAAGCGAAGTTCCCGCCGTTACGTTCCAACCGTTGTTGCTGTTCAAAGAGCGAGGGTGATACCCACGCGGCGTTTTATAGTAAGCGTGATATTGTTTAACAAACCACGGCGCGTCTTCGGGAAGCGGATCTATGACGCCGCCCGCCGAAGCATACGTTCCGTTTTTGAAATCGATCGTCCTCTGTTTGTTGATTGCCAATCTCATTTGGTATCTTGCTTCCTCGTTATCGGAACTATCATAATACCCGTTGCCGGCAACTCTCGACATATCGTACATCGTAATGGCAACTGTCGCCTTTATTCTCGTATCAAGGCAAGCGGTCTGCAGAGCCATACCTCCCCAACCGCAAATACCGATGATCGATATTTTATCGGCAGCAACGTTTTCTTGAACGCTCAAAAAATCCACAGCCGCTTGGAAGTCTTCTACGTCAATATCGGGAGAGTGCATATATCTCGGTTCGCCGCCGCTTTCACCCGTAAAAGAAGGATCAAAGGCGATGGTCAAGAAACCACGCTCCGCCATCGTTTGTGCGTAAAGTCCCGAGGACTGTTCCTTGCATGCGCCGAAGGGACCGCTGACGGCGATAGCGGGGAGTTTCCCTTCCGCTTTTTTCGGCGTATACATATCCGCAGCAAGCGTGATGCCGAAGTGATTTACAAAGGTCACTTTCTTATGATCTACCTTCTCGCTTTTCGGGAAGGTCTTATCCCACGCTTCCGTGAGGTTCAAATTTTCTTTTTTCATAATGCTTTTCCTCCAAAAAGGGTTGATTTATATCCGTTTTCGTGATACAATCACATGGTAAAACCTAAACCTAACTTTATGTCAAGGGATTTTTGAGAATTGGAGGAAAATTTTTATGTATACCATCGGTCAAGTTTCGGAAATGTTTAATCTGCCAATTTCAACACTGCGTTATTATGATAAAGAAGGGCTCTTCCCCGGGATGGAAAGGCGGTCCGGTATTCGCAAATTCAGTGAGCGCGAGCTGGAAGCACTTCGTGTGATCGAATGCTTAAAGAAATCCGGGCTTGAAATCAAGGATATCAAGCAGTTTATGGCTTGGTGCGTCGAAGGAGCGTCTACCTATCCAAATCGTAAGGAGCTATTTGAAAACAGAAAAGCGATCGTTGAAGCCGAGATGGTAAAACTTCAAAAAACGCTTGATATGTTGAAATTCAAATGTTGGTACTACGAGACCGCTATTCACGACGGCAATGAAGAACGGCTGAATGAACTGCTCCCGGACAAGCTGCCTACAGAAATACAGGTCCTATATGATAACGCGCACTCATAATATTGGTTTTGCCTAGGGAGGAGCGCATTTTTCAAAAATCAAATAGGTTTTGTATCAATACGTAGTATTGTATATCATCAGTGCCAAAGGCGCTGTATATCATCAGCACAGTAGGTGCTGTATATCATCGAACCGAAGCGGTTTTTTTAT
>JAFXWT010000338.1 GCA_017542695.1 Clostridia bacterium | reverse complement strand
CTGAGGCTTAATTCAAAGGCCGATAAAAGGAGATATGTTCAGAGCTTGATTGACGAGATTTATGAGAAAGATGTCAGGCGTAGGGTAAAAATCAGAAACAGAGCCGCATTCGATACCGTTATGAAATACGTTATCAATAACTTCGGCTCCACAACAAACACTTTGAACATTGCCGAAGACCTGGCAAAGAACGGCACGCTGATAAAAAGGACTACCGTGGATCGGTATATCAACGCTTTGATAAGCGCAAAAGTACTGATTCCGTGCGAAAGATTCGATATGAAATCCAGAAGATCTCTCGCGGGGGGAAAGAAATACTATCTGTCCGACTTGTCATTCTATTACGCGTTCAATACGGACAACAGGATCAATTTCGGACCGGTCCTTGAGAATATCGTTTATGCCTATGCTGCGAGCAGAGACTATACGATAAGCGTAGGCAAGATCGGCAAGCTAGAGTGCGACTTTATCCTACGTGACAACGAGATGAATTACTCCTATGTTCAGGTGGCATATACGATTCTCGGGAGCCGTGAGACCGAGGACAGAGAGTACAGGGCGCTTGAAGGTATCACGGGTGACAACTATCCGAAATATCTTCTTACGACAGACAGCCTTCTTCAGAAAAGGAACGGCATTATTCACGCCAACCTGATCGATTTCATTAAAGAAGGCAGGACATTCTGACACAAAAAAAGAGTAGTCTGTTCGCACGCCCTTATTCTGCGGCGATCAGTGGCGGCTTGTTTTTAGCGCACAAACCCGGAGCAGAACGAAACTACTGCTCCGGGTTTGCTGTTGTTTAATATCAAACGGGCTTTGCAGCCTGTACGTCAGTAGCCTACATGATAAGGTTCCTCTTCGAAACTCATTTTCGGGTTCGCGCACGCAAAAATAGCTCGTTACTCTGCTTTTATGTTCAGCGGTAGAAATAAGGTGACGGCTCTTTGCGCGAGCCGCCTCTGACAACAATAAAGCCAACAGGTCTTCGACCTTTCAAAACAAGGCGCTCTGTTGGCTGTTTTTTTATTCGTTGCGGGGCGCATTGGCGTCGTCCGCGTCGTGTTCGTCCTCAATTTCTCCTACGATTTCTTCAAGCAGGTCCTCCATTGTGACGATGCCGGCAAAATGTTTGTCGGCGTCGAGCACGATACCCATTTGGGCGTTGTTCTCCTGGAGCACTTTGAGAGCGTCCCCGGCTTCGGTATTCAGGGAAAGGAAGACCGGCTTTGAACAAAGCTTTTTGAGGGGTTCCTTTGAGAGACCGTCGGCCGTAATAAAATCGGACCTGTGCAAAATGCCTATTATGTGGTCGGGGTCTTTTTGATAGACCGGGAGCCTTGAATAATCCGTTTCCTCGAAAATATCGGCAATTTTCTTTTTCGGGGTCCTGACCTCCACGGCTGTGATCTGATTTCTCGGAACCAGTACTTCGGACACGAGGCAGTCGAGAAACTCCACTGTGTTTGAAAGCAGCTCGCTTTCGTCAGCGTCAAGAGCGCCTTCTTTTTCCCCTTCTTCAAACATTACAAGAAGCTCGTCGGTGGTGAAAGACGTATCCTCTTTGGGGCCGAGAATCCTCGCGATGACCGATTTAAGCTTTTCAAATAAAAACGCCAATGGGAAAAACAGCTTTGACGCCGCGTCAAGGGGCAATGAAATAAAACACGCGAAACGCTCCGGGTAGTCTTTTGCAAGGCTTTTGGGAAGTATTTCGCCGAAGACAAGGACAAGCACCGTTATTACGGCTGTGGATACGGCAGGGCCGGACCCGCCGATCATTTCTATGAACATGGTTGTCGCCGCGGCGGCCATTATAATATT
>JAFXWT010000337.1 GCA_017542695.1 Clostridia bacterium | reverse complement strand
CGCAAGGAGCGCGCATCTGACAAGATATTCAAGCGTTTCGGCGCGTGCGGGTATCTCGATATCCCCGTCTCCCTCGACGGATATACCTTCTTTTTCAAGCTCTCTCGCGCCGAGCATCGACAGAATTGCGAGTATCAGCATATATACGCCGTAGACCGACGCGAACGTGAGGATGATTTTGAGTGCGATATCCATAAAAAGCCCCCGTCTTTTTTTATCATTCTATGACAAAGGGGGCTTTTTGCTATTAAATTATCAGATTTTCGCTTTGCTTCTGAGGATATCGGCGATATCCGTCTTTTCCCATCTGACGCCGAGCTCTTCTCTGCCGAAATGACCGTACGCGGAGAGTGCGGAATAGATGGGCTTTCTGAGATCAAAGTAGTCGATTATTGCCGCAGGGCGAAGATCGACTGTCTCGCGGCATATCTTCGATATTGTCTCGTCGGGAATGACGCCCGTGCCGAACGTATCGACGTTGACGCAGAGCGGCTCCGCGACGCCGATGGCATATGCGACCTGTACCTCGCATCTTTTTGCAAGTCCTGCCGCGACGATGTTTTTTGCGACGTATCTCGCGGCATAGCTCGCGCTGCGGTCGACTTTCGTCGGATCTTTGCCCGAGAACGCGCCGCCTCCGTGATGGCCGTAGCCGCCGTATGTATCGACGATTATTTTGCGTCCCGTAAGTCCCGTGTCGCCCGCAGGTCCGCCGACGACGAATCTCCCCGTCGGGTTGACGAAGATCTTCGTATCTTTGTCAATGAGCTTTTCGTCGATGACGGGTTTGATAACGTCGCGGATCATATTCTCGCGTATCTCGCCGAGCGAAACGTCGGGGTCGTGCTGTGTAGAGACAACTATATTGTCAAGGCGCTTTGCGACGCCGTTTTCGTACTCGACCGTGACCTGCGTTTTTCCGTCCGGGCGGAGATAACCGAGCATTCCGCTTTTGCGAACAAATGTAAGGCGCTTCGCAAGATCCGTCGCTATTACGTAGCCCATCGGCATGAGAGTTTTCGTTTCGTCGGTCGCGTAGCCGAAAACCATTCCCTGATCGCCCGCGCCGATGTCGTATTCGTCTTTCTGCTCGCCGTTTTTGGCTTCGAGGCACTTATCGACGCCCATTGCGATGTCGGGCGACTGCTCGTGGATAGAGCTTATCACAGCGCAGGAATTCGCATCAAAACCGTACTCCGCTCTGTCGTAGCCGATATCGCGGATGGCGTTTCTGACAGTATGTTCGATGTCGATCCACGCGCTCGTCGTGATCTCGCCCATGACGCAGACCATGCCCGTCGTCGCAAAAGTTTCGCACGCGACGCGCGCCGTCGGATCGGCGGCGATTATTGAATCGAGGATGGAATCGGAAATGCGGTCACACAGTTTATCGGGATGTCCTTCGGTCACCGATTCCGTTGCAAAAAATTTCTTCATAAAAACTTCCTTTGATGTTTATTTCTTATCATAAAAAATCCCGTCGGACATAGTCCGACGGTGAGATATGCCTTTTGCCATCTCATCTGTCGGAATGTAGCACCTTGAATTAACAGGTTGCCGGGCTTCACTGGGTCACGTCCCTCCGCCACTCTTGATAAGATCGTAAATAATTATATCATAATATTTTTGATTTGGCAATGGTTTTTGCAAAAATCATTTCAAAAAATTCAGAAATCCGACAACGCCGTATGACGCAAGCGTCATTATTACTCCCGCGATCAAAACGCCGAGCGAGATGGCGAGCATAGATTTGCCGAATTTGATGCCCGTCAGCGACGCGAGGAGCGCGCCCGTCCACGCACCCGTCCCGGGGATCGGGATGGCGACGAAAAGAAGAAGTCCGATAACCACGCCATTTTCGAGCTTGCCCCTGTTTTTTTCCGCTTTCGCTTCGAGCCAGAGCGCGAAGCGCGAGAATGCCTTTGTCGTCTTCATCCATTCGAGTATCTTTTTTATCAAAAGCAGGATGAGCGGCACGGGAAGAAGATTCCCGATCACGCTTATGATATAATTCGAGTACCACGGCAGTCCGAGAGCCGCGCCGAGCGGTATCGAGCCGCGCAGTTCTATTATCGGCAGCATCGAGCAGATGAACACGCCGAATTTCGCGCCGAGAAAATCGACGAAGAAATCTTTTATCGCTTGGATCATATTTATCCTCTGTTATCGGCAAAATGCCGTAATTGTCTTATTTTTTGCCCTTTATGACAGGCGAGAGCTTTTTGTAGACGAGGAACGTCAGAAGTACGCAGACCATGCCCTTTACGAACGTGAACGGCACGTTGAAAATTATAAGCGCCTTGATGAGAGTGTCGGCGGCGGGTAATATGGCTTTGTATGCGCCGATTATCGCTTCCATCGGCATAAAATTCGTGTAGAACGGGTATGTGATGAAAAGGTTTACGGGAATGCTGACCGCCGACGCGATGAGCGCGCCCGCAAGCGAGCCGATGACGGCGCCTTTTCTGTCCTTTTTGAATTTATACACAAGTCCCGCGGGAAAAACAAGGAGCGCTCCGATTATGAAGTTCGCAAGCTCGCCGACGCCGCTCGTGTGAGTGGCCGGCAGATGTATCAGGTTTTTGAGTAGTTCCACAACCACGCCCCAGACGGGGCCGAGCGAGAACGACGTAATAACGGCAGGGAGATCCGAAAAATCGAATTTCAAAAACGACGGCACGATCGGAACGCTGAATTCGAGAAACATCAGCACCGTCGAGATCGCCGACATTATAGCCGTCACAGTTATTTTTCTTATGCTTATTCTTTTGCTGTCCATATTATTTCACCTCAAAAAATAAAATTTTCAAGGGGAAAGAAAAAATCCCCGCGCGGGGACAAAAACATCTTTTCCCTTCCGGACTTTACCGTCGGTACAGGAATCTCACCTGTTCGGCTCTCGCTCGTGGACTTTACCACCGGTATGGAATTTCACCAATCCCCAAAGATATATATTATGTTTTAAGTTAAAAAATGCTTTTGTTCGGGGCGGGCAACCGCCCCGAACAAATGTGAGTATTGATTACTCGATGATCTCTGCAACGATGCCGGAACCGACTGTTCTGCCACCCTCACGGATAGCGAACGTAAGACTCTTTTCCATTGCGATTGGGCTGATAAGCTCGACTGTCATGTCAACGTTGTCGCCGGGGCGGCACATCTCAACGCCGTCGGGAAGGTTGATAACGCCTGTAACGTCAGTTGTTCTGAAATAGAACTGCGGGCGATAGCCGGAGAAGAAGGGCTTCGAACGGCCGCCTTCCTTCTCTGTAAGAACGTAAACCTGTCCTACGAATTTCGTGTGAGGATGAACGGAACCCGGTTTGCAAACGACCTGTCCACGCTCGATCTCGTTCTTTGCGATGCCGCGAAGAAGGATACCGATGTTGTCGCCTGCTTCGGCCTGGTCGAGAAGTTTGTGGAACATCTCAACGCCTGTAACGACTGTGGATTTTCTCTCTTCCGTGAGGCCGAGAATTTCAACAGGATCGCTTACCTTGACTGTGCCGCGTTCAACTCTACCCGTAGCGACCGTACCACGGCCGGAAATCGAGAATACGTCCTCGACAGGCATAAGGAACGGGAGGTCAGCTTTTCTTTCAGGAGTAGGAATGTATTCGTCAACTGCATTCATAAGTTCAAGGATGGATGCGTAAACGGGATCGTTGATATCGGTCGATGTGGATTCGAGCGCTTCTCTTGCGGAGCCGCGGATGATCGGTACATCGTCACCGGGGAAGTTGTACTGGTTGAGAAGATCACGAACGTCCATCTCAACGAGTTCAAGAAGTTCTTCGTCGTCAACAAGGTCGCACTTGTTGAGGTAAACTACCATTGCGGGAACGCCGACCTGGTGAGCAAGAAGAACGTGCTCACGTGTCTGCTGAAGCGGACCGTCGGAAGCTGCAACAACGAGGATAGCATCGTCCATCTGAGCGGCACCCGTGATCATGTT
>JAFXWT010000336.1 GCA_017542695.1 Clostridia bacterium | reverse complement strand
GCCGCCGAGAAGTCGAGCCCGACCTGGGCGTTCGTCTGCACCTGATTGATGTCTGTCATAGGAGATTCGACAGGATCTTCGACGGTGATGATGTTGACGTTCGGTCTGTTCAGTTCACGAAGAGCCGTGTAAAGCGTAGTGGACTTACCGGAACCAGTAGGTCCCGTGACGAGAATCAAGCCGTCGGGTCTTTCGATCATTTTGCGAAATACTTTTTCGTCCTCGGGGGACATTCCGAGTTTGGGGAAATCGTATTCAACGCCTCTTTTGTCGATCACACGCATAACGCACGATTCGCCGAAAAGACTTGGCAGAATCGAAACACGAAGTTCAAGCAGGCAATCCTTGCCTTTGTAGGTGAACGCCCCGTCCTGCGGAATGCGCTTTTCCGCAATGTTGAGGTTGGAAAGCACCTTGATCCTTGAGATGATCGTGTTCAAAGCCGTGATGTTCATTCTCGTGACCTCACGAAGCTCGCCGTCGATTCGCATCCGAATGCGGATATCCTTTTCATTCGGTTTGATGTGTATGTCCGACGCATTGTTGATCGCGGCTCTTTCCAAAAGCATGTTGATCAGTTCAACGATGGGACCGGTACCGTCTGCAAGTGTTTCCGGACTAATAGTGATACCGATCGATTCGGCGCCCTGTTCTCCAAGCCTCCGGTATTTTTCGTTCACATGCTTGTTATCGAAGTAGTGCTCGATCGTACCCTGCAGCTGCTTTCCGATCGCCATAACCGGGATAACGTTTTTTCCCGTGTAATCACGGACTTCCTTAAGAGCTACCGTATTCTGCGGGTTCTCGATCAGCACCTTGAGTCCCTCTTCCGTCTCCTCCCAGGGGAGAACGCAAAACGCTTTGCAAATGTTTTCGGATAAAAGCGAAATCGTTTCAGCATTCAAACTCCCGTAACGGTCGGCGATCGGAACGTATTCTACTCCAAGCGCTTTTGCGATTGCCCGGTAAATACCGTTTAGGTCCATGATCTTCAGTTCGGTTATGGCTACCGCGCTGCTGATCCTGTTTTGCCGGATATGCTCCCTGATCTCGGCGTGCTGTTCTCTTGTGATACAGCCCTGTGCGAGCAGGATGTCTTCCAGTCTGTTAAATGAAAGCTTCATTGGCGCTTACCCCGCCGCTTCGGCCGCCATAGCGCCGCTGACGATCGAGTAGAAGTTGAGCTGAACGTCTCCTTCCAGTCTCGCGCCTTCGGTCTTGGCGTCAGAGATCGCGATATGATCAACGGTCACATAAAACCCGCAGTCCTCACAGATCTTCAAAAAATTCCAAAGCTTGGCGTAGTCGCATACGCTCTTCAGCTTCATTTCAAGTAAGTAAAAGGTGTCGGTGTTGACGATCTCTTCTGTTGTGCCGTCCTCGTTTTCAATGAGTCCGCCTTTGACGAAAGAGGCGTTGCCGTTCATACTTATCTCTTCAAACTCCACACCGGATTTCGCCGCAGCGTTTTCAACGATTCGAAGAATATCCGGAACATCAATGACCTGATTCAGCAAGTTTGAGTTTTCCTCGTTGCCGCCGATCAACGCCTTGATCTTCTCTTTGTAGGATACAATGAGTCCAGGCGCCTTTTTCGCTTCCTCAACTTTTTCTGAAAGCGCCGCGATCTCGCCTTCAAGCTTTGTAACCTCGTCGTTGTTCGGCTTAAAGATAAACACCCTGAGCAGAATGCCGATAAGACCTACACAGAGAACGATAAGAATGATCGACAGGATCTTCTTTTCAAGTTTTGTCATTTTCATTCCGTGATACCTCCGATCTTAACGGTTACGCTGAACAGCCATCTGACCTGTTCCTCCTGCACGGATTTAGAGATGGTGGAGATGTTGATGTACTCTAACTTTTCGTCCTGAAGTTTTTCTAGGAATCCGCTTACGAACGTGCGATCTGTGGACGAAAATTCCATCCGGTAGGTGTATTCTCCGGTGCTTTTCAGATGTCCATCCACCCCTGTGAGGCTGACGCCTTCGGGCATATGCTTCATCACGAGTGAGAAAAGCTCAGTCATTTTCGTCTCGATGTTCGGGATCAGTGTGATATTGCCCGAATCGATTCCGAGGATCAGGTTGTCATACTGCTCTTTAAGGGCGTTGAGCTCATCAAGATGCCCTTCAGCAATGATGCGGTTGTCTTCCGCAATTTCATCGTTGAGTTCGCCGATCTTCAGGTAACTGTTCACAGCAAGCGCTGCAAACAGAATGAGGACCAAAAGTCCGACGGCAAGCACCGCCTTTTCGGCGATCTTCATTTTTTGGTACAGAAGAACGTTTTTCGGTACGAGATTGATTTTCGTCTTTAAGTTCGTTTTCGTCCTGACAGCCATATCAGTTACCTCCCATCAGCGCACCGAGGGACGCCGCAAAAACATCGGGCGTCGGATACGGCTTCCTCGCGCCGCGCGAAATGCAGTTATCGTTCACCTGAAGAAACTCGTCCAGAGGAAACGCAAAACACGGAACCTCAAAACTGTCTTTCACCGTGCTGACAAGCTGCGGGATCTTATACATTCCGCCCGTGAAGTACACGTTGGTAAGACGGTATCTGCTGTCCCCGCTGATCGATTGCTTGATCACACGGATCACCTCGGTCGTCAGCGTGGAAAGAAAACTTTGATACTGGCTGACGCGGTTCACGTAGGACGGATTGAATTTGAGAAGCTCGGGCGAGATACTCGGGTCGTTCTCAAGGTCGCCGAGATTGCCGGAGAGGATCTTGTCAAGACGAAACAGATTATGATTCACAGTTTCGTTCTGGACGATCTTATCCTTTGTCAGGACGATAATCCGCGCGGTTTTATGCCCGACTTCCACGACCGCCGCAGCGTCGCCTGCAGACGAAAGTCCGTATTTGCCGTCACGCCTGAGAAGGCAGGCGAGATTCTCGGCCGCATTTTCGTTCAGATCAGCATAGCGAAGCTTGAGGTGTTTGCGTTCTGACATATCGTGCAGCGTGTCTATAATGTTTTTCCTGACAGCCGCTATCTGAAATCTTCCTTGCCCGGACGGATACGCCTCGACCAGGCGCCAGTCGCTATAGAACTGATCCGCCTCATCCGGAATAAAATTGGAGAGATTGTTCTTTACGATCTTATCAACTTCCTTCGGAGCGCCGATCGGATAATCAGCGTCCCCGATAATCACATTCTTTTCATCAGTCGGGAACAGGACGTAAAGAAGTCCATTCTTGACTGACAGCTTTTCCAGTGCCAGCGAGAAGTTCTGAATCGTCTCCGGCTCGGAAAAGCCGCCTTCAGGCGTATCAAAAATTGCGCCGCTGAACAGTTCGAACCTCCCGTTCGTTTTGCGGTATGCGCCAACCTTCGTGCGTCCTCGCCCGAAATCGGCTACCACGATACATTCCCCCATAAACTGGTTCCTCCTTGTATTGTTTCAGAATATTCCACCGTTTTGAGCGTGAGCGCCGTGATCATGCCCGAATCATAAACCGGCTCTATCACCGCCTTTACGGTTAT
>JAFXWT010000003.1 GCA_017542695.1 Clostridia bacterium | reverse complement strand
AAAAATATAACGTACTTCGCGCGATGACGCGCGACGGCTCGGCGAGGATAACGGTGATAAATTCCCGCGATATAGTCAACGAAGCCGTAAAATATCACCACCCTGCGCCGACGTCCGTCGCCGCTCTCGGCAGAGTGCTGACGGCAACGTCGATGATGGGGCTGATGCTCAAAGAAAAAGACGACACGCTCACCGTCCGCATACTCGGCGACGGCCCCGCGGGCGCGATCATTGCCGTTTCCGATTACAGCGGCAACGTCCGCGGATATATGCAGAACCCCGAAGCCGATCTGCCGCTCCGCGGTGACGGAAAGCTCGACGTGCGCGGGATAGTCGGTCACGGCGAGGTCTCCGTTTCCCGCACGTTCGATGGCGGCGCGCCGCAGTCGGGCACCGTCGGCATAATAAGCGGCGAAATAGCCGAGGACATCTGCAACTATTACGCCACGTCTGAGCAAATACCGACGGTGTGCGCGCTCGGTGTGCTCGTCGATAAGGACTGCACCTGCCGCGCGGCAGGCGGCGTGATGATACAGCTCCTTCCGTTCGCGGATGAAAAAACGGCGGCAAAGATCGAGGAAAACGCCGTGCGCCTATCAAATATCTCTCACCTTTTCGACAAGGGCATGACGAATGAGGAAATTCTGGCGCTTTCAATGCAGGACATCGAATACGACGAGTTCGACGAGATAGAATCGAAATACGTCTGCCGCTGTTCGCGTGAGAAATTCTTCGGCGCGATATCGAGTTTTTCCGAGAAGGAACGCGCGGAGCTTTACGACGAAAACGGCAATATTGAGGCGGTCTGCCGCTTTTGCGACAAAAAATACGTGTTCACAAGAAAAGATTTTTGAAAGCGACAACTCAAATAACAAAAAATATCCTTTCGCATAAACTGCATTAGTCAGAAGCGAAAGGATTTTTCTTTTATGAACAAAAGTACATACCAAAATTACGGTTATTTGCAAATTAACGTCACATCGTCGGACGGTGCGATACCGATAGGCGACGCCACCGTCGCCGTGCGGCTGATAGAAAACGGCGTGCCGCGGATCATCGCCGTTCTTCTCACTGACGAGAGTGGCAAAACGCCCGAGATCATCATCGAAACGCCGCCCGTCGATCTGTCGCTCAATCCGTCGCCCGACACGCGCCCGTATGCGCTGGTCGACATCGAAACGACGGCGTTCGGATATTACAGCACGGCGAACGTCAGCGTTCCCGTTTTCCCGGGAGTAAAATCCGTACAGAACATCAACATGATATCTCTCCCCGAGGACGAACAGGGAGGCCCGTCGCCGAACGTTATCGTTTTCGAGAGCGAAGCGCCGTCGCTTTGAGGAGGCAACATGGCACAGATACCGGTCATACCAGAAAGAGTGCGCGTCAAACTCGGCGCGGCGGACAGCGGCGCGGCGGTCGTAACCGTTCCGTTTCCCGAATACATAAAAAATGTCGCGTCGAGCGAGATATATCCGACGTGGCCCGAGGAGGCGATACGCGCGAACGTCCTCGCCGAGATATCTTTCGCGCTCAACCGCATCTACACCGAATACTATCCCTCAATGGGGTACGATTTTGACATAACGAACAATACGGCGAGCGATCAGGCGTTCATCTACGGCCGCGACGTATATGAAAACATAAGCCTCGTCGTCGACGAGATATTCAACAGCTATATCGTACGTCGAGGCAACGTCGAGCCGCTCTTCGCGCTCTACTGCGACGGGATACGTTCGACGTGTGACGGGCTTTCTCAATGGGGGAGCGTCGAGCTTGCAAACAAAGGGCTTGACGCGCTTGAAATTCTTAAAAACTACTTCGGAGAAAATATCGAGATCGTCACAAACGCGCCGATAACGGACGTTCGCCCGTCCATTCCGGGCAGGCCGCTTGGACTCGGTACGTACGGAAACGACGTCGCGTTCATACAGCTCAGACTGAACAGGATATCGACAAATTACCCCGCGATACCGAAGATACCGATCGTTGACGGCGCGTTCGGAGTTGAGACGGAGAACGCTGTGCGTCAGTTCCAGCAAGTATTCGGTCTCACCGTCGACGGCGTCGTCGGAAAGGCGACGTGGTACAAGATACAGCTCGTTTTCAACGCTGTCAAGCGCCTGTCGGAGCTGTCGAGCGAGGGGCTGACGTTTGACGACGTCACGACTCCATTTCCCGACACGCTGTCGATCGGCGACGAGGGATTTTTCGTCTACGGGCTTCAGTATTACCTCCGTTGGATATCACTCTCGAACCCCGCTGTACCGAACGTGGAGTTCGACGGGATTTTCGGGCCCGAAACGGAAAACGCCGTCAAAACTTTTCAACGGTTTTACGGCTTTGAGCCGACGGGAGTCGTCGACGACGATCTGTTTGAAACGATATTCGACGTTTACCGCGGTGTGATCGAAACGACAAGAGAGGAACTCGTCGGCGAAGGCGCTCCGCCGTTTCCCGGCGAGGTGTTAAAGCTCGGCTCCGAGGGCGACGACGTGCGCGTCCTTCAGGAGTTCATCAACGCGACGTCGTCGGTATATCCGCAGGTGCCGTCGGTCGATGTGACGGGCGTTTTCGACGAGAACACGCGGGACGCGGTCTACGCCGCGCAGGCGCTTTTCGACTACCCCATAAACGGAGTCGTCGGGCCTGTGCTGTGGGATACTTTCGGGATAATATATTCGGCTGTGATCGGCGGCGAAAATCTCGCCGAGGGTCAGTTTTCGGGCGCAGACATGAGTTTGGAGGAATGACATGAACGAATACAGACAAGACGTTTACACTCTTCAGATGTGGCTTTCGGCACTTCATTGCGCGGGCGAAAAAATACCCGCCATAGCGCCGACGGGGTACTATAATGAAATTACGGCGGCCTCTGTCCGCGCCTTTCAACAGCTTCACGGAATGGAACCGACGGGCGTCGTTGATCTCGAAACGTGGAACGCCGTGCGCGACGCTTACAGCGCGATGTGTATGTCGCGCGCCGAGCCGGACGGCGCGCGGATATTCCCGTCGCCGACATACGTTCTGACCATAGGTGAAAAAAGCGACCTTGCGCTGTGTGTGCAGATGATTCTCGAAGCGCTTTGCGTCGCTTACGACGATTTTGACGATATTGCCCAAAGCGGCGTTTACGACGAGAGGACAGCGGAAGCGATAAGAAAGTTTCAGCTCATAAACGGGCTTGAGCCGACGGGAAACGTCGACAAGACTACGTGGGATCGCCTCGTCAGAAATTACAATGTTTTTGCTAACCATCCGGGGTACGTGTGCTGAAAACCCCCGCCGAACAAGCAAACAAAAAAGACCGCCGTTGGGCGGTCTTTTTTCGTTATCAAAGTTTCTCTTTGACCTTGGATGCTTTGCCTACGCGGTCGCGGATGTAGTAGAGTTTCGCGCGGCGAACTTTACCGCGGCGAGTAACAACGACCTTTTCGACATTGGGAGAATGAAGCGGGAACGTCTTTTCAACGCCGACGCCGTATGCAACGTGTCTTACCGTGAAAGACTCCGAGATTCCGCCGTTTTTCTTGGCGATGACGAGACCCTCAAAAAGCTGAATTCTCTCTCTCGTACCCTCTTTGATTCTGTTGTGAACAACGACCGTGTCGCCTACTTCGAAATTGGGCACTTCGGTTTTGAGCTGCTCGCTGACAAAAGATTGAAGCTTATCCATTGATGTTTCCTCCTTTTGAATTATAGGGCGTTCATACGAGCATGCATTGGACCGCCCCCGCTTTTACACAAGCGGATAAATTGTATCACAAATATTTGCAAATTGCAATAGCTTTTTTGAAAAAACCGTATAAAATCTTAATTTTGCGCGCGTTTTGCCGCTTTTTCCGCCTTTTTCTGCGCCCGCATCGCCGCTTTCATTTGTTTTCGCGCGTAAAATTCGTCGAGAAGCTGCTTCGGCGTCGCTTTTTTGAACCAAAGGAAGCACGGTATCGCCGCGGCGAATTCGAGCATCGCGCAGAGGAAGATCAGAAGCGGCACGCGGCCGTTTATGCCGAGGAAATGCACCTCGCCGACATATTTGTATATCATAAGTCCGGCAAAGCGTGCGGCGAACGCGCCGAGGTTATTTACGATCGTATAAAATGCGAGGTAATTCGTTCTGTCCTCGTCCGGCAGGTTGAGATACGGCAGGGAAGAGACGATTATTCCGCGCACAACGCCCATCACGTGCTGCCAGAGTCTGACCGTCACGTAAAGCGCGATCCGTCCCGGCGCGATGAACGAGTAGAGCAGGTATGAGAACGCCTCGATGATAAGCGAGAAACCGAGCGCTCGGAGCCACGTGTTCTTGGCGATGAAATTTTTCCACATCGAGCCGAATATGATGAAGAACGCAAAGTAGAGCGCGTTGATGCCGTTGGTCAGCGTGTATGGGATGCCGATCTCGTCGAGGATGAACGCGTCGATATATCCCGCGTGGATGTTCGCGCTTATCGTGACCGAGACGATGATGATTATCGTCATGAGGAACGGCTTGTTCTTGAACGGAAGAGTAAAAACGTGTTTGATCCGCGGTTTGTCGACCGTTGTCGGATATTCGTATTCCTTCGGGATGAGCAGGAAGATAATGTCGAGTATCGCTATCGCGTAGCCGACAAAGCGCATCGTCGTGAGCACGGGTAGGTAACTCGCCGTGCCGCGCACGGAGTCGGCGAGGATGCTGAGCACAAAGACGATGATGTAAGTGAGCAGCGAGTTTATGCACGACGTCGTCGAAAAGTAATCGGCGCGGACGTCGTCGGGTAGGAAATTTGCGTGCCATGCTGAGTAGCCGTTCGCAAACAGCGCGTTTATCGCGTTTGCGGCGATGATTATGCCGACGAAAGCGATCTGCATCCCCTGCATATCAATGATGTTGCCCGCCGCGTCCTTTTCAAAGAGCAGAGGTAAGAGCGTTATGCCGAGAATGTTTATCGTATGAGTCGCAAGTCGGGCGGCCGCGAGGATGTATTTTCTTCTTTTGAATCTTTCAAGCAGCCACGGAGAGACGAGATAGAGCATCGTCGTCAGGTATGGGATGAACAGCATCACGCTGATGGAGCTGTAATCGAATCCGTAAGCCAGCAAAAAGCCGCTGTAAAAAAGTCCGCCGGAAAGCTGCCCCGCGACGCTTCCGAAAACGGAGTTGAGCAGCATACAGGCGCGTCCGCGTCCGCCGTCCGTTTTCCAGTTGAACAGGCGGAAAAGAGCGGTCTCTTTGATTGATTTCATTTTTACCTACCGTAAAATTTATTCGTGCCTTCATTCTAACCCATCAAAGCGAGATTGTCAACATAAAATCCGATTTTTTCGGAATATTGTAGAACATATATGAAACAATAAATAAAAAAGGATTTAATATGGACGATTTTGATGGTTTTTCCGCGCAGATAACGGCAAAATTCGATAAAATGAGCGACTTCGACGCGCGCTCACTCACGTCGGGCGGCGTTACGTACCGCGTTTTCTATATCAAAAATCTCGCGTCGCGCGACATGATAAACAAATATCTTATAGCGCCGCTTCTTGAGTTCGGTGGGCGAGTGAGCGTTTTCGACGCGATAAGTCAGGTTTCCGTTGAAACGATCTCGTCGGCGGACGGCGCGGTCGACGCGGTGCTGTCGGGCGCGGCGGTGATTATTTCGAGCAGCGGCGAGACTGTTTCGGCGAGGATAAAAAACGACGACGGCCGCGCGCCGAGCGAGCCGGAAACGGAAAACGTTATACGCGGCGCTCATGAGGGGTTCACCGAAAACGGCGGCGCGAACGCGATGCTCATCCGCCGCCGCATAAAATCGACTCACCTGAAAAAAGAGGATTTTTCGCTCGGCGGCGAAACGAAAACGGAGGTGTCGATCATGTATCTCGACAACGTCGTGAGAAGCGACGTGCTCGAATCGCTGAAGAGGCGGATATCTGAAATAAAGATCAACGGAATCATTGATTCGGGATACGTCGAGATGTATATTCAGGACGGGAAATATTCGTTTTACCCTACCGTCGGCAATTCGGAGCGCCCCGACAAGGTGGCGGCGAAGATACTCGAAGGCAGAGTGGCCGTGATCGTCGACGGCTCGCCCGTCGTGCTCACCGTGCCATATCTGTTCGTTGAGGGATTTCAGGTCGTCGAGGACTACTCGAAAAGCGTGGTCTACGCGACGTTTGAGCGCATACTGCGCTTTTTCGGGATGACGGCGTCGCTCCTGTTTCCCGCCGTCTTTCTCGCGGCGGCGAACGCGCCGTCTCTCGCGGAAACGAAATTCATCGAATACGTGAGCGAATCGAGAAAGGGCATAGGCATCCCGCTTTTTGCCGAACTCGTGCTCGTTTTCATCGTGTTCGAGCTTGTGCGCGAGGTCGGACTCAGAATGCCGAAAGCCGTCGGCAGCGCCGTCGGCATAGTCGGCTCGCTCATTATCGGCGACAGTGCCGTTGAAGCGGGGATCGTATCCGCGCCGGTGCTAATGGTCGTCGCGTTTTCGGCGGTGTGCAATTTTCTCGCGCCGCCTTATATGAACTCAAACGTCGTGCTCCGCGGATTTCTGATACTTTCGGCGGGAGTTTTCGGCGCGGCGGGGCTTTCTGTTTCGGTGCTTGCAGTCATCGTCGCGTTCATGCGGAAAAGATCGTTCGGTACGCCGTATCTGTCGCCGCTTGTGCCGTTTTCGGCAAGCGGACAGGGCGATTTTCTCGTGATGCTCCCGATCTGGCGGCAGAAATATATTCCGACTTCGATCTCGGGCAAAAAGATAGTAAGGGCGAAAAAGAAAAAATAAAACATCGGCGCGAGCCGATGTTTTTCGCTTATTTCCCCTGACTTTCGTCGTATGCTTTACGTACGATCTTCGCCAGCTGGTCGGCGCACGACGTCTGTCTGCCGCCGCACGTGTTGCCGAGGAGTTTTTCCTCGATATATTCGACCGTCTGCCCCTCGAGCAGTTTTGATATCGCCTTCAGATTGCCGTTGCAGCCGCCCGTGAATTTTATGTTCGACACGACATTGCCGTCAAGGTCGAAATCTATCAGCACCGAGCATACCTTGCCCTGTTCCGTTCTCATTGAATAATGCATATAAACCTCCGAGTCATAAAAAAACTTTTATTTTTATCGCCGTTCCGTCGGCGTACGAACCGACTTCGCCGACGCCGATGAAATCGCCGCCTCCGTAAACGCGGAGCGACGCGCCGACGGGAAAGTCGGCTTTTATCTTCTTTTGATATATCTCGCACCCGTTTTTTGCGAGCCGCGCGTAAAAATCGGGGAGCGTCACCGCGTCAAGCCCGCAAAACACCTTTTCACACGGCACGAGCGCCGCGACGCGCTCGTCAACGCTCATGTTTTCGAGCGTTTCGAGCGTCACCGTTTCCGAAATGTCGAACCCGCCCGCAGAGGTGCGACAAAGCGAGCTCATCACGCCGCCGCATCCGAGCTTTTCGCCGACGTCGGCGCAAAGCGTGCGTATGTACGTTCCTTTCGAGCATAAAACGTCGAGCGTATAATTTCTGCCGTCGCCGTCGGCGGAGATATCGTATATCGTCACGGGGCGCGCTTCGCGCTCGATAGTGACGCCCTGCCGCGCCAGATCGACCAGCTTATGTCCGCCGCGTTTGAGCGCGCTGTACATCGGCGGCACCTGCATTATCTCGCCTTTGAACGATTTTGTCGCGTCAAGCACCGCGCTCCGCGGCGGTATTTCCGCGCCGGTTTCTTCGACGCTGCCTGTCACGTCCTCCGTGTCGCTTACGGCACCGAGCAAAAGCCCAGCCCGGTAGCGCTTTTTTTCGTTCATCAGAAGATCGGACGCCTTGACCGCACGCCCGACGAGCACGACGAGCACCCCCGTCGCCATCGGGTCGAGCGTTCCCGTGTGTCCGACTTTTTTCGTTCCGTAAAGACGGCGCACCTTATTCACCACGTCGTGCGACGTCACGCCCGCGGGCTTCATTATCGCTATCGCGCCGCTGCAAAGATCATTCAAATCCGCACTCATCTATTATCCTTTTCACCGCGCCGTCGAGCTCGCTTTCGGGCACGCTGCATCCCGCCGCGCCGTGATGACCGCCGCCGCCGAAGATGGCGCAAATCTTCGCGACGTCGACGTCGCACGCCGAGCGTGTCGAAATTTTATACTGCCCCGGCTCGCGCTCGCGGGAGAAGATCGCCACTTTCACTCCATCGACGCGGCGGATGGTGTTGATGACGTCGTATGTGTCCTCGTCTTCAAAGCCGTGCTCTTTTTTATCGGCGAGGGTTATCTTTACGTAAGTTATCTTTCCGCCGCGGAAATATGTGACGTTCGACATTGCGAACGCTTCCGCCGCCATTGCCGCCTTGCTCTTGCACTCGAAGAGATTATGGCATATCTCGGCGTGGTCGGCGCCGAATTCGATCAGTTTCGCCGCGACCTTGTACGTGTACGGAGTCGTGTTCGCGTAGCGAAAGCCACCCGTGTCTGCGGCGATCGCCGCGTAAAGCAGGGAAGCAGTCTCTTTCGGCATATCGCCGTAGAGCAGGCGGTTTATCACCCTGTAAACGATCTCGGCGCAGGCACTCGCACCCGCGTCGACGTAGAGCGTCTTTGCAAAGCTGTCGTGCGTCGCGTGGTGATCCATCGCAAGATCAATTTCGTTTGCCATGTCTTTGTAATTTCCGAGCTGGCTCGGAGAAGCGACGTCGACGCTGATCATGAAATCAGCTTTGAAGCCGTCCGGCAGGGCGCTCATCGAAAAGTCGCGTTCGCCGTGCGTCATGAACGTCAGCGAGTTCGGTATCTTGTCCGTGCTGACGGGGTACGCGCGCTTGCCGAGTGAGCGGAGCGTGTACATCAGTGCAAAGCAGGAGCCGACGGTGTCCGCGTCCGGATTTTCGTGGATGAATATCAGAAAATCCGAGTGGTGCATCAGCATTTTGCAGATGTTGTTGATCGAGACGTTGTTCATTGCTCGTCCTCCGCGGGCGATTCTGCGGGGATATTCGCTTCCTTGATCAGCTGCTCGATATGCGCTCCGTGCGCTATCGAATCGTCGTACTCAAACGACAGCTCGGGAGTGATGCGGAGATTGATCCCCTCCGCGATCTTGCGGCGCAGGAATCCCTGCGCGCTCTGAAGTCCTTTTTTTACTTCCTTTATTCCCTCGGGTGAAGTGTTGCCGAGGACGGAGAAAAATATCCTCGCGTATTTGAGATCGCCGGAAACGCGGCTCTGCGTCACCGTTATCATGCTCGACGAGACGCGAGGGTCTTTTACCTCGCGGAGCGCTTCTCCGATGACGCGCGTCACTTCGTCGTTTATTCTTTCACGTCTGTATTTAGGCATAAACGTCCTTTCTTTGAATGCGAAAAATATCATTACACGATTATTTTAACATATCACGGCGAAAAAATCATCCCCAAAACGAAAAAAAATCAAAACTTTTGTAATAAAAGCCGAAATGATGTTGACGAATTGAAAAATGCGTTATATAATATTCTAATATGATAAAATGATTTTACGATGGGAGGCGCGCATTTTGACTGACGAAAAGAGCTGTTCCGCGACGGCGGGACACATCGCCGAAGCGGATAAATTCTGGGATATTTCGTCGCTCGTGCCCGAGAGAGCGCGCGCTGTGCCGCGCGTTCAAAAAGCCGATACGACGACGGCGCTGATCGACGTCGACGGCGAAAAAACGCCCGCGGGCGAGCTTATCCCCGAAAGAAAATCCTCCCCGAATATAAAAAATGACGACAGGCGCGACTTTGAATACGACGGAGACGGCGCGATCTCTCACGTTCGCGTCATGCCGTGGCCTACGAGCTACACGTTTTACTCGCGCTTTGCCGCGCAGGCGGCGGCGCTCTGGCGAAAAAAGCACGCAAAGTGCGACCCCGTCGGCTTCTTTTCATACATGCCGCAGTATGAACAAATGACGGCGGCGCAGCTGAGATATTATCTCTATTGGCGCGATCTTGTGCGCCACGGCGAGTATCCGCCCGCCGAATGCAGTTACGTTTTGCTTTATCTTTACGAAATAATCAACCTGCCGAAGCTCATCCCCGCGGCGCTCGGCGCGAAATTGATCGCGCTCGTTTGGGCAAATTACCGCGGCGCGTACCCGTATCTCGACAAATACGCGGGCGAATGGCTCTGCGACTACTGCATTATATACAGAACGCCCGTGCCGACGGAGATCGTCGCGCCTTTTCTTCCCGACGCCGCGCCGAGACTCACGTTCCCCGAATATATGTCGAAAGACAGCGGCGCCGACTTTGAACTCATCAGATACGCGTCGACGTACGACTACAAAAAAAGCAAGTATTACGAGTCGTTCAAATCGGATTTCGACGCGCACATCCCCGCCGCCGCGAAAGCGGGGTGCGACGCGATGTTCGCGGGCGGAATTTTCGGAGAAACGACACCGATGCGCGTCTTGCGCGACGGTTTTTCGGGTGCGGTCGTGTGTCACGAGGCAAAATACAAGATCGAGATCATGTACCGCTCGCCGCTGAAAAGTCGCGCCGTGCGCGACGCCGTTACGTCAGTCATCAAGATGTGCGAAAACAACATCCGTGCGGAAAAGGGGATAAAGTCGCGCTTTTCCAAGATCGAAATTCCCGAACCGGCCGCGCGCGCCATCGCCGCGTATTTCGACTCGACGTACCCGAACCGATACAAAAAGAAAAAGAAAGACACCGAGACCGATGACTATATGAAGCTCTACGAGCCGAGATCGGTCGGAAAAGCCGATATCGCCCGCGCGATGCAGATCGAAAGCGACGCGTGGCAGACGGCGATCGACCTCGACGGAGAAAACATCGTCTTCGAGGACGTTTTGCCTGACGAGATATCCGCCGCGACGGAAAAAACGGTCGAAACGCCGTACGGTGATGACGAATTTTCGTCTTTCATCGCGTCTCTCGACGCGGGACTGCTCGCTCTGCTGAAAGCGGCGGTGATCGGGAGTTTCAAATCCGCGTGCGCCGGAAAAAAGATCGCGCCCGCCGAGGCGGAGCGCCTTATCAACGAAATATCGTATGATATCGTCGGCGACGCCGTCATAGACGGCGGAGAGATCATTTCCGACTATGCGGACGACATTGCAAACGCTATAAAAACGAACGGAGGATGAAATGCCGGAACAAAACATAAAGATACCGAAAAGGATACTCTCCGCGCTGCTGTCCAGCATGGCGGCGGGAGTCGTGCCGCGCGTCGGAGCGCCGTATATCGCCATCGGGCGGCACTCCGAGGTTTCCGCTGTTTGCCGCGACCTCGACACGATCGCCGACGGCGGGAGCGCCACGCGCTTCATCATAGGAAAATACGGCAGCGGCAAGAGCTTTCTCATCCAGCTCATGCGCGGCTACGCCGTCGAACACGGATACGTCTGCGCCGACGCGGACCTCTCCCCCGAGCGCCGTCTTTGCTCGTCGGGAGGCGGCGGGATAGCGACATACCGCGAACTTGTCAAAAACCTCGCCGTAAAGTCGTCGCCCGACGGCGGCGCGCTTCCGCATCTGCTCACCAAATGGCTCTCCGACGAGTTGCAGAAAGCGGAGGAGGCGGGGATCCCGTCCGACTCGCCCGAATTTGAAGAGGCGCTTTCGCGCGGCGTTTACAAGAAGGTGCGCTCGATCGAAACGGGCGTCGGCGCGTTCGACTTTTCAAAGGTCGTGACAACGTATTTTTCCGCCGTGCGCGCGCTCGACGAAGAGCGGCAGGCGCTGTGTCTGAGGTGGCTGCGCGGCGAATTTGGCACGAAAACCGAGGCGAAAGCCGCGCTCGGCGTGACGGGGATCATCAACGACGACAACTGGTACGACTATATCAAGCTCCTCGCCGCGTTCTCGCGCAAAATCGGCTACAACGGGCTCGTCGTGTTCATCGACGAGTGCGTCAATCTCTATAAGATACCGAACCGCGTATCGCGTGAAAACAATTACGAAAAAATACTCTCGATCTTCAACGACACGCTTCAGGGCAAGGCGGAGGGGCTGTGCGTCATCTTCGCCGGCACACCGCAATTTCTCGAGGACCGTCGCCGCGGGCTTTTCAGCTATGAGGCGCTGAAATCGCGCCTGAACGACACGATGTTCGGCGGAGACACCGACGAAACGCAGCCGCTTTTCGGGCCGATAATCAGACTGAAACGCCTGTCAGACGACGAGCTCCTCGCGCTGATAGCGCGCGTCACAGTGCTGTTTGAGCAAGGGTACGGGCACGTAGAAGTGACCCCCGAGGAAATGCGCGATTTTCTCTATTTTATGCTTTCGCGCGCAGGAGCGGACACGATGGTAACGCCGCGCGAGATCATCCGTTCGTACTTGACGGCGCTCGGAATACTGCTCTCCGACACATCGAAGCGCCTGCCCGACGTCTATGCGTCGGTCGCGCCGAAGGAAACGGAAAACACGTTCGTTCCCGATCCCGACGCCATTGAATTCTGAAAAAACAACTATTCACATAAAAACGGAGGAATTTATGAACATCAAACGATTTATCACCCCGAAGATCCCCGGCGAAAACAGAGAAGAGCCGCGCGCTTACTACGTTCCGTTCTCGTCCGCGTCCGACGCTGTGACAAAGGAAAAATGTCAGAGCGACAGATATTTTTCCCTTGACGGAGTATGGAATTTCCACTATTATGAAAGCGTTCTCGACGTGCCGGAAAACGTATACGACTCCGACTGCGACTCGACCATCCCCGTTCCGTCATGCTGGCAGAACGAGGGCTACGGTCAGCTTTGGTACACGAACGTCAACTATCAGCTGCCTTTTCTCTCGCCGAACGTTCCGCTCGACACGCCTGTCGGCGTTTACAAAAAGAAATTCACCTATTCGCCGAATGGCAGAACGTATATCATGTTCGACGGTGTGTGCTCTATGTTCCTCGTATATCTCAACGGCAAGTACGTCGGAATGTCGAAGGGCGCGCACCTGTCGCACGAGTTTGAACTGACGAAATATATCGTCGACGGCGAGAACGAACTGCTTGTGCTCGTCTCGACGTACAGCGACGCGACATATATCGAGGACCAGGATTTCCTCCGCTTCAACGGCATTTTCAGAAGCGTTTACCTTCTTTCGCGTGAGAAGGACCACATCCGCGATTTCTTCATCAGAACGAAGAACGACGGCTCGGTCAGCGTTGAGTTTGATTTTGCGGGCCGTCGCCGCGCGGCGAAAGTTACACTGTTTGACGGTGACAAAAAGATACGCGGAATGAAGATAAACAACCCGAAGTTCTGGAACGCCGAGCAGCCGTATCTCTACGGAATGCTCATCGAATGCGGCGGCGAATTCATCTATAAAAAATTCGGCTTTGCCGAGGTCACGACCGACGGCGCCGTGTTCAGAATCAACGGCGTCGCCGTTAAGATCAAGGGTGTGAACCACCACGACACAGACCCACAAACGGGCTGGGCGATGACGCGCGCGGCGTTCAGAAAAGACCTTATCTTAATGAAGCAAAACAACGTCAACGCGATCAGATTTTCGCATTATCCGCCCCCGCCGTTCGCGCTTGAAATGTGCGACGAGCTCGGCTTTTACGTCGTAGACGAATGCGACCTTGAATGTCACGGCGCGGAGCGCGTGTTCCGCGGAGTCGATCCCTCGTTCGCGCTTTCCGATAATCCCGAATGGGAGGGCGCTTACGTCGACAGGATGAAGCGCACGTTCGAGCGCGACAAGAACAGCGTCAGCGTCGTTCTGTGGTCGCTTGGCAACGAAAGCCATTTCGGAGAGAATCACCGCAAAATGAGCGCATACATAAAGTCGCGCGACAGCCGCCCCGTTCACTACGAAGGCACGACGTCGCCGCGCCGCTGGATCGATCCGCGCCCGCCCGTCAGCGACACCGACCCGTGCGTCGACGTCGTTTCGACGATGTACTGGGCGCACGACGGAATGATCGACGAGGGCATAAACAAATTCGGTTCCGACCGCCCGTTCTTCCTCTGCGAATACGCACACGCTATGGGCATGGGCGCGGGAAGCATCGAGGAATACTGGGATATCATATATAAATATCCGCGCCTGATGGGCGGATGCGTCTGGGAATGGGCTGATCACGCCTTTTACATTGACGACAACAAGGGCGGTCACTTCCTTTACGGCGGCGACTTCGGTGATTATCCGAACGACAACAACTTCTGCGTCGACGGACTGAACTTCCCCGACCGCCGACCGCACCTCGGTCTACGTTCGCTCAAAAAGGCGATCGAGCCGCTGAAATTCGCTTACGCCGACGGAAAGGTGACTATATCGAACAAGCTCGACTTCGCTTCGTCGGGTATGTTCGACATCACATATAAGCTCACGGGCGGCGCGAGCGGTGAAGGAAAGATAAAAGCTAACGTTCCCGCGCACTCGTGTGCGATTTTTGAGCTGAAAAAATTGCCGAAAAAGGCAAGCGAGCGCACGTTCATCGAATTTTACGCGTCGTACGCTTCCGACACGCCGTATGCAAAAGCGGGCGATGTTGCCGCTTGGGAACAGATCGAGCTGGACGTAGTTCTTCCGAAGAAGAAAGCCGCAAAGCGTTATCCCGTTCAGATCGACGACGGCGAAAGATATCTCGCCGTTAAGACGGGAGAGGTCACTTATCTGTTTGACAAAGCGTTCGGCGTGCCGACGCAGATCACGAAAAACGGAAAAGGTATCCTTTCTGAACGCGCCGACTGGATAATGCGCCGCGCGCCGATGGATAACGATATGAACGAAAAGCGCGTCTGGGCTGATTATCACATCAAGTCAGCGCGCCTGTATGTCACCGATGTGAAAACTTCAACGACGGACTACATGGCGAAAGTAACGATCACAGGCGCTTTCGCGGCGAAGTCGCAGCTCCCGTTCTACGACGCGACGGTGACGTATACGTTCACGTCCGGCGGAATGAACGTTCACGTCGAGGGCACGCGCCCCGAAAAGCAAACGATCAGAAGCATCCCGCGTCTTGCGCTGATGTTTACGCTGAACGAGGGATTCGAGGACGTAGAATACTACGCGATGGGTCCGTATTCGAGCTATTCCGATTTCTGCAACTTCGACAAGATGGGGCGCTTCGTTTCGACAGTCACGGACGAACTCGAGCCGATGATAAAGCCGCAGGAATGCGGCAACCACATCCGCGCCGAATACGCGGAGGTCAAAAGCGGCGCGGCGACGGTGCGCGTCGACGGCAATTTCGAGTTTTCCGCGCTCCACCACAGCCCTGACGAGCTTGAAAACACACCTCACGTCCACGAGCTTTCCGACGACAAGAAAACGTATCTCATCGTCGGTTACAAACAGCACGGCGTAGGTTCAAACTCCTGCGGCCCGCGCCCGCTCGAGCAGTATTGCTTTAACGACAAGACGGTCGATTTCACATTCACGGTAAGCGTGAAATAATATGATCTCGTTTCGGGCGGCATCACTGCCGCCCGTTTTATCTCCCGCATTCGGCGGAAGAGGGCTGCCGCCATTGCGCGCGCAAGAAAAGCGCATCTCACTATCTTGTGCCGGCGCGCCCGCGCGGCACACTATTTTGTGTCGCACGAAAATGCGCGCGCAAAAATATATAAAATAATAAAATAATGCTTGACAAACCGGGCATATTTAGTGTATAATGGCATTTGTAATTGTAGCAATATGCCGTTTTTACGGCGATGTAAGGAGGTGCGACAAGTGAAAAGAACATATCAACCGAAAAAAATCCAGCGTGAAAAAGTTCACGGCTTCCGTAAAAGAATGAGCACGGCTGACGGCCGCAAGGTTCTCAAGAGAAGACGCGCAAAAGGCAGAGCAAGACTCTCCTACTAATTACACTCTGTAAAGAAAGCCCGTGGTCTCTCATGGGCTTTGATTTTTTTGCGGACAAACTTTACTCGGAGGAAAGCCGATGAAAGCAATGGCGATATCCGAAAACCACCTTTACAAAAAGGTGTACGCGAAAGGCGACAAGGCCTTTTGCAAGCATATTGTGGTATATGTATTGACCGATTACCACGCGGCGCGGCTCGCCCGCGCCAATCCGCTGAAAACGAAAGTAAACCGTGTCGGGATCACGGTCTCGAAAAAGATCGGTAAAGCGGTCGTGCGCACCCGCGTGAGACGAATCATCCGCGAGGCGTATCGTTTAACGGAAACGGAAAAAAATATCAAAAAGGGCAAGCTCATAGTCATTGTCGGGCGCGAAGCGGCAGTCGCCGCCAAAAGCACCGATATAAAAAACGACCTTATATTTGCCCTCGGTAAGCTCGGAATGATCGGGGAATGAAATGAAGCACATTGCAATATTTTTCGTAAATCTCTATAGAAAATTCATATCTCCGCTTAAAGCCCCGTGTTGTCGGTTCAGCCCGACGTGCTCGCAGTATGCCGTCGACGCCTTCAACGAATGGGGGTTTTTCTGCGGTCTCGGGCTTACGGTGTGGCGCATTTTGCGCTGTAATCCGTTTTGTAAGGGCGGCAGCGATCCCGTTCCTCAAAGGAAACGCAAACTCATAAACTACCGCCAAATAAAAGAAGGAGAAAGCAATAATGTCTAATTGGTATGACTTCATCTTTATCGGTATCGGCGCGGTGCTGAAATTCTTTTCCGACCTTGCGGGAGGCAACTTTCTCGTAGGTCTCATCGTCTTTGCCGTACTGATAAAATTGATTCTCATCCCGTTCGGGATCAAACAGCAGAGCAATTCCATCAAACAGGCGAGATACAAGCCGCGCGAGATGGCGATCAGAAGAAAATACGCGGGCCGCAACGACAGAGCGACTCAGCAGAAGATGAATAATGAGATAATGGAGATGTACCAGAAGGACGGCGCCAGCCCCATGGGCGGCTGCCTCCCGATGTTACTCCAGATGGCTATCATCCTGCTCCTTTACCAAGTTATCATACACCCGCTTCTTTACGTTGTCGGCGTTTCGCAGGAATCGGTTACGGCAATGACGGAATATTTCAAAGCGAGTGTCGAAAACGGCGGTCTCGGTCTTTCGCTTGGCGGCGGCTACCAGGAGATCACGATAATGAAAGAAGCTCTCGCAAGAGGGCAGGAAGCGTTCGCGGGCGGATTTAAGACGTTCTGCGAAACATACGTTGCGGACGGTGTTCAGCCGTATCTGGCGGGCGCGGATACTCTTGTCTCCGAAGCGGGAAAGATGTTCACAACGACGATAAACTTCAACATTTTCGGACTCAGGAATTTCCTTGCGGAAACACCGAGCGTCGCGTCGCTCTGGACGTTCCCGTGGACGAATATGGTATGGCTCGTTCTCATCCCGCTGCTCAACTTCGGCGCGCAGTTCTTTACGATGAAGCTTCAGAAGAAGCTCACGTTCCAGCCGATGCAGGAAATGCAGCAGGCGGGCTGTATGGGCAAGGGAATGGAATGGGGCTTCCCGGCAATGACGCTCGTTATCGCATTCAGAGTTCCGGCGGCTATCGGCATTTACTGGCTGTTCAATAACGTGCTCGGTATAGCGCAGATGTTCATACTCAACAAGGCGATGCCGATACCGAAATTTACGGAAGAGGACATCAAGGCGGCCGAGAAAGAGCTCAAGGGAAAGAACGAAAAACTGCCTAAGACTCCCGAGGGCGTTCGTTCCAATCCCAACTCGCTCCACACCATAGATTTCGAGGAAGAGGACTACGCCGTTCTTCCCGAATACGAGTCTATATATGATAAGACCGAAGAGGAAAAAACGGAAGCTCAAGCTGAAGCGAAAGCAAAAATAAACGGTCAGGAAGCCGACGCGTCGTCGAAAGGTATCGGCGCGGCTCCGCTGAAAAAAGACAAATCGAAAAAAGACAAGAAATAACAGGGTTTTATCGAAAGGAAAAGCCATAAAATGAAGAAAGAAATAACAATAGAGGCAAAGACCGTCGACGAAGCCGTCAAAGACGGGGCCAAAGAGCTTGACGTGGCTGTAGACGAGGTCAGATACGAGGTGATCTCCGAACCGAAGCGCGGATTTCTCGGCATAGGCACGACAGACGCGGTCGTAAAAGTCACATATATATACTCTCCGCTCGAAGCGGCGAGAAAATTTGCCGAAACGCTCATCGAGGACCTCGAGCTTGACGCAGAGGTCACCATCCACGACGACGGAGACGGAGAGGCGCTCCTCACCGTCACGGGCGTCGATTCGAGCGCGCTTATCGGTCACCACGGCGACACGCTCGACGCGTTCCAGTACCTTGTCAACCTCGCCGCGAACAAAAAAGAGAGCGACGAGCGCAAGTACACGAGGATTACGGTCGATATCGAAAACTACCGCGAGAAACGTGAACAGACTCTTCGCCAGCTCGCAAGAAGAATGGCGGCGAAAGTCAAAAAGTCGGGCAAGAGCATTTCGCTCGAGCCGATGAGCGCGTATGAAAGACGCATCATCCACTCGGAGATACAGCTCATCGACGGCGTTTCGACAAATTCGGTCGGCTCCGAAAGCTCGCGCCGCGTCGTTCTGTACCCTGACGGCGCCGAGATGCCGACGGAAGAGAGCGTCAAAGCTCCGAGCCGCGAGAGAAACGAGAGACGCGGCGAGAAAAGAGACAGACGTCGCGGCGGAAACCGTAAGAGCAGATCGGGCGAAAGATCGTCTGAGGAAAAAAATCAGACGAGAACGCCCTCGATCAAGCGTTCCGACCTCCCGCGCCACGAGCCGAGAAAGCCCGTTAAGGCGAAGGATCTCGATTCGTATTTCGAGAAGCTCAAAGAATTCTCCAGCACGTTCGATCAATAAAAAAGCGGCGGCGTCTGCGTTCGGCTTTTGCCGGCAGGCGCCGTTTTTTCGGAGGACGTTATGAAATCAATGTTTTCATCGACAATAGCCGCCGTGTCGACGCCGCACGGCAGAGGCGGGATAGCGGTGATCCGCGTGTCCGGCGACGACGCGATCGCCGTCTGCGACAGGTTCATTAAGGCGAAGGCGCGCCTGTGCGATACCGAGTCGCGCCGCGCGGTGCTCGGGCGGGCGACAGACGAAAACGGCGACACGCTCGACGAGTGCGTCGTCACAGTCTTCCGCGCGCCTCATTCGTACACGGGCGAGGATACCGTTGAGATAAGCTGTCACGGCGGGGAGGTACTCTGCAGCGAGATCCTCGCGCGCGCATACACGTGCGGCGCCGTTCCCGCGACGGCGGGCGAATTCACGCGCCGCGCTTTTTCGGCGGGGAAGCTGTCGCTGACGGAGGCGGAAGCCGTCATCGGAATGATCGACGCGGGAAGCACGGCGGCGCTGTCGCTCTCGCGCAAAAATCTCGACGGAAAGCTGACAAGGGAACTTGAAAGAATATATCAGAAGCTCCGCGAGGTCGTCGGCAGCGTTTACGCGGGGATTGACTTTCCGGACGAGGACCTTGAAACGCTCGACGAGGGCGGAATGGCGCGAGGCATCGACGAAGCGGCGGAGGCGCTCGCTCGGCTCGGTGATTCGTACCGCGCCGGGCACGCCGTTTGCGAGGGCGTGCGCACGGTTATTTCGGGCAAGCCGAACACAGGCAAGTCGACGGTACTCAACCTGATCTGCGGCGAGGACCGCGCCATCGTGACGGCGATCCCCGGCACGACGCGCGACGTCGTATCGGAAAAGGCGGTCGTCGGAGAGGTGACGCTCGATCTGCGTGACACGGCAGGCATACGCGAAACGAGCGACGAGGTCGAAAAGCTCGGTGTTGCGCGCTCTTTCGACGAGATTGAAAAATGCGAGCTGATGCTTGCGGTATTCGATACGTCGCGTCCGCTCGACCACGAGGACAGGACGGTGATCTCATTTGCCGAGAGCGCGGCGGCACGCGGCGCGGCGGTGATATACGTGCTCAACAAAATCGATCTTGAAACGAGATGCGACATGGGCGCTTTCGACAAATATGAAAACGTCGTCACGATCTGCGCCAAGGATGAAACGTCGAAAGCGGCGCTGTCGGACATGATAAACGCGCTTTTTGTCGGCGGCGCGCTCGTCACGGGCGACGCCGTTGTGACAAATGCGCGCCAGCACGCGTCTGTCGCGCGCGCGCTCGAATGCGTCATAAGCGCGCGAACGGCGCTCGACACGCTCGGAACGGACATCGCGGGGAGCGAGCTCGAACGCGCGATGAGCGAGATATCGGAGCTCGACGGCAGGGAAGTCGGCGTTGACGTTGTAAACGAGATATTCGGCAAATTCTGTGTGGGAAAATGATCATTAACGGGCGGCCGTATGCGGTCGCCTTTTTTTGCGCGGAATATGGCAGTTTTTTGTTTACAAACGAGTGACGATGTGGTATCATTTATTTGAAAAAGACAAACGGAGGATAATATGGCTTTTGCAGATCTTAAAATATTCAGCAACGTTCTCGGGATGCACACGAACGTCTATGTCGTGATCCCCGAGCGCAGAGAAAACGGGAGCGTGCCGAAGACTCTCTACCTTTTGCACGGGCTTTCCGACGACAACACGATATGGATGAGGCGGACGTCGATCGAGCGGTACGCCGAAAAATACGGCATCTGCGTCGTTATGCCGAATGCGGAAAAGAGCTTTTATACCGACATGAAATACGGGTCGGACTACTATACGTTCATTGCAAAAGAATTACCTGATATAATGCATACGCTGTTCGGTCTGTCGCGCGACCGCGAGCAAAACTACGTCGCGGGGCTGTCGATGGGCGGCTACGGCGCGCTGAAAATCGCGCTGCGCGAATGCGGCAATTACGCCGCGGCTGCGGGTCTTTCATCGGCGTGCGATATGGCGGCGAGAGACAAGAGGGGATATTTTCCAGCTGTGTTCGGCGACGGCGAAATAGGAAATGAAAACGACCTCTTCGCCCTCGCTGAAGAAGCGAGCCGCAACGCGACAAAGCCGAGGATTTTCCTCGGCGTCGGAACGGAGGACTTCCTTTACGATGAAAACCAAAAATTCAAGGAGCACCTCTCCTCGCTCGGATATGACATGACGTATCGTGAGTCGGCGGGGACGCACAACTGGGAATTTTGGGATGAATACATAAAATACGTCCTTGAATGGATGTTCGGATAGTCGGAGGGCAATATGAAAGCATCGGAACTGAAAAGCACAATGAAATTTGAAAACGAAGTGCGTCCTGACGCGGTCTGGATAGAGGCGCGGCAGGCGCCGATCCGCATATACGGACTTTTCCGGCCGAAGGAAAACGAACACTACATCCGCATCCCCGAGAGCGTCGCCGCGGCGACAAACGACGGCGTCAAAGACCTTAACTTCAATCCTGCGGGCGGAAGAATGACTTTTTCAACAGATTCGCCGTATATCGCAATCCACGCCGAAGAGCCGACTCTCTATGTCATGCCGCACATGGCACGAAGCGGAAACGCAGGGTTTGACGCTTACATCGACGACGGGAAAATACAGACGTACTGCGGAACATTCTTTGCGAACATCCGTCAGTCACAGCAGTATTTTTCGAGCATAAACTCAAAGACGACGGTGGGAAATATGAAAAACTACGTCGTATATTTTCCACTTTACGAAAAGCTCGACCGCGTGTATATAGGCGTCGCTCCCGACGCCGAGATCGCGCCGTATGACGGCGCATATACTCCCGACGAGCCGATGGTGTTCTACGGTTCGTCGATAACGCAGGGCGGATGCGTTTCGCGCCCCGGTAACGCTTACGAGGGATTCATTTCTCGTCGATTCCACCGCGACTATATCAATCTCGGCTTTTCGGGATCGGGCAAAGCGGAAGACGCGATAGTCGCCTACATGGCGTCTCTCGGAATGTCCGTTTTCGTATCCGATTATGACCACAATGCACCGACCCCCGAATATCTCGAAGCGACGCACCATAAAATGTACGAAAAGATACGCGCGGCGCACCCCGACGTGCCGTATATTATGATCTCTTGCCCCGACTGCGACAGAAATCCGCCCGACGCCGCCGCGCGCATGGATATTATCCGTCGCTCGTACGAAAAGGCGCTTGCCGACGGCGACAAAAACGTATATTTCATCGACGGGAAAACGCTTTTTGACGACGATTGCCGCGACGCCTGCACCGTCGACGCGACACACCCGAACGACCTCGGACACTACCGTATGGGAAAGGTCATAGGCGATCTTATCGGGAAAATACTCGAAAAATAACGCATAATATAAAATAAAATAATACAGAGGGAATATCTCATGGGATTCAGAATGACCGAAGTGAAAAATCATAACGGCAGACCGACCATTCATGTCGACGGAGAGGCGATGTCGCCGTTCTTTTACGCGCTGACCGATCGCCCGACGGGAAACAAAACGTGGGAAGAGATCCCCGCCCATTCGATAAAGCAATTTGCCGACATCGGCGTGCGTCTTTACGAGATCGACGTTTCGTTTGAGCATATTTTCACCGAAAGAGGATTTGACGTTTCGTTTGCGGTAAAGCAGCTCAAAGGGCTGAAAAAGATCTGTCCCGATTGCTGCGCTGTCATAAGGCTTCACGTCAACGCGCCGGTGTGGTGGATCAACGCGCACAGGGAAGAGTGCGTCAAATTTGCTGACGCAAAGACCGTTCCGAACGAGCCGTTCCCGTTTTACAGATCGCTCATCGACGACGATCTGACGAATATGGAGCGGATATCGTTCGCGTCTGAAAAATGGAAGGATAAGTCGCTCGAACTGACGCGCGACTTCGTTTCGGCGATGAAAAACAGCGCCGTTGCCGACGCGCTCATCGGCATCCAAATCGCAAACGGTATCTACGGCGAGAATCATTATTGGGGATTCATGCGCTACTGTCCCGACGTCAGTCCCGTTATGGCAAGGGCTTTCACAAAGTGGCTGAAAGAAAGATACGGCTCGGTCGAAAACCTCAAAAAAGCGTATAACGACAGCATAATTACGTTTGACGACATTTGCCCCGCGGGGCTTGAAAGATACGTGCTCGACCGCGGCATATTCCGCGATCCCGCGCGCCGCCGCGCGATATCGGATTATTTCGAGTTTCAGCACGAGCTCGTCGCGCGCGACGTGATCGACCACGCGAAAGCAGTCAAGGAAGCGTCTGACGGGCGGCTTCTCGCCGGCGCGTTTTACGGATATTATCTCTCGGCGTTCGGGCAAGCGGCGTCGGGCGGACATCTTTGCGAGGAGACGGTTCTCGGTAGCGAATATATCGACTTTCTCTGCGCGCCGCAGGCGTACAGCAAGATCAATCGCGCCCTCGGCGGTCCGGGACTCTCGCGCGGACTTGTCGAATCGGTGCGCCTTAACGGCAAGCTGTGGCTCGACGAGCGCGATCAGCCGACGCATTTCGGCCACGTCGACGCGAGCATGACTGTGCTTCCGAAAACCGAGAGCATAGGCGTAAATCGCGCGATGGTCATGCAGTCGTTCATCCGCGGCGCCGGAATGTGGTTTTACGATTTCGGCCGCCATTTCTGCACGGGCTGGTGGGACGATCCGGACTACATCCGCGACAACCGCGCAATGAAAGAGCTTGCGGACAAAATGCTCGCGCGCGAATACGAAAACGCCGCGGACGCGCTTCTTGTTTTCGACACAAAGGTGTTCATGCACACCGCGCCGAGAGCCGACGACGATCCGATCACCGACACGATGGCAAATCTCTTCGCGGTGAACGCGTACCGTTCGGGCGCGAGCGTTGATATGATATATCTTTCCGACATCAAAAAAGCCGATCTTTCGCGCTACAAGGCGGTCGTTTTCGTCAACTGCTTCATTATGCGCGGCGACACATACGACTACGTGAAAAACACCGTGATGAATAAATGCGATAACGTCGTGTTCTTCTCGTATCCCGCGTATATCGACGATGAAAGATTCACTCCCGAAAGAACGACGGCGCTCTGCGGTATGGATATGAAAGAAAAGCTCGTTCAGCTCATCCCCGATTTGACGTGGAAAGGCGCTTTCGCCGTCGGCGGAGATTATTCGATAAACGACCTCCATCTTCAAAAGAAAAACTACAAATTCGGCGTCGCGCCGATGTTCGAGGTAACGGACAAAGCCGCCGAGCCGATCGCCGAGTATTTCGACGGTTCCGTCGCCGCCGCGTCAAAGCGCGACGGAAACTGCCGCGCGTGGTATTTCGCGCTCCCGCCGCTTTCGCCGGAGCGGATCTCGGCGCTTTTTGAAAAATGCGGCTGTCACATCTATCGCAAAGCGGGCAACGCGACGCTCTCAGGCGGCGGTGTGATAGAACTGACGGCGACCGACGCCGAAAAGGGCGAGCTGGCACTTCGAAACGGGAAGCGCGTCGCGTATTCTCTCGACAGAGCCGAAACGGCGTTTTTCGACGCGACAACAGGCGAAAAACTCTTTTGACGACGCTTTGCGCGCTTGATTTTGACACTTGACAATGCCCGTTTTTCGTTATATAATTATGAAGATAAAATTTTGATATAAAGAGGACATAAAAATGGCACAGGACAAAAAACTTGTGGAACAGATAACGTCAATGGACGTCGATTTCGCCCAGTGGTACACCGACGTCGTCAAAAAAGCGGAACTTATGGACTATTCGAGCGTCAAGGGATGCATCGTCTTTCGTCCGTACGGCTACGCTATATGGGAGAACATACAGAAAGATCTCGACGCTCGTTTCAAAGCGCTCGGTCACGAGAACGTATATATGCCGATGTTCATTCCCGAGGGACTGCTTCAGAAAGAGAAAGATCACGTCGAGGGATTTGCTCCCGAGTGCGCATGGGTGACTGTCGGAGGGCAGAATCAGCTCACCGAGCGCCTTTGCGTCCGTCCGACGTCGGAAACGCTCTTCTGCGAGCATTTCAAAAACGTCATTCATTCGTACCGCGATCTGCCGAAGCTCTATAATCAGTGGTGCTCGGTCGTCCGCTGGGAAAAGACGACGCGCCCGTTCCTTCGCACGTCGGAATTTCTCTGGCAAGAGGGACACACGATGCACGAAACGGCGGACGAAGCGCGCGAGGAAACGCGCCGTATGCTGAAAGTCTACGAGGATTTCTATTTTGAGTCGCTTGCTATTCCCGCCATCACGGGACAAAAGACCGAAAAGGAAAAATTCGCGGGCGCCGAGGAAACGTATACGATCGAACCGATGATGCACAACGGCGTCGCGCTCCAGGGCGGCACGTCGCATTACTTCGGCGACGGATTCGCAAAAGCGTTCGACATCACTTTCACCGACAGAGATAATAAGGTTAGCTACCCGCACCAGACGTCGTGGGGCGTTTCGACGAGAATGATCGGCGCGATAATCATGACTCACGGCGACGACAACGGTCTCATCCTCCCGCCGAAGATAGCTCCGATACAGGTCGTTATCATCCCCGTCGCACAACACAAAGAGGGCGTGCTCGAAAAAGCGGATGAGATCCGCGGTCGCCTCGCAAAGACTCTTCGCGTCAAACTCGACGACAGCGATCAGTCAACGGGCTGGAAGTTCAGCCAGTATGAGATGAAAGGCGTGCCCGTTCGTCTTGAAATAGGTCCGCGCGACATCGAAAATAACAGCTGCGTGCTCGTTTCTCGCGTGACGCGCGAGAAGAAAGTCGTTTCGCTTGATAATCTCGAAGCGGAAGTCGATGCCATGCTGACTCAGGTACACGACGAGCTCGTCGCCCGCGCGAAGAAAAATCTCGCGGAAAAGACGCACGTCGCAAAGACATTCGACGAGTTCCTTGAGATCGACAAGAGCGAGGGCGGCTTCATCAAGGCGATGTGGTGCGGCGACGTCGGATGCGAAGATAAGATCAAGGACGTGACGGGCGGCGTGAAATCGCGCTGCATCCCGTTTGTTGAGGAGCATCTTTCCGACGTTTGCGTCTGCTGCGGCAAGCCCGCAAAGCACATGGTCGTATGGGGAAGACAGTATTAAACGAAAACGACATACAATTCGGGAGCCGACATCGGCTCCCGTTTCGGTTGTATTCGTTTGTGCTTGGTTATTTAATATTTGTTGTTGACAAAACAGCCGCTTTGTGTTAAAATATCTTTCGCCGATGGGATATTGTGTAATGGCAGCACAACAGACTTTGACTCTGTTTGAGAAAGTTCGAATCTTTCTATCCCAGCCAACAAAAAGCTCGCGAAAGCGAGCTTTTTAAGTTATATTGCCGCCGGTGGCGGCAGTTATATTGTCCCTTCGGGACAGTTATATTTTGCGGCTTTGCCGCAAAGTGATATTATATTCGCCACCGAAACTGCGCGAAGCGCAATATCACTCGGCGCAGGCGAATATAACTGCAACGCAATTTTTATTTGATTTCCAAATCAGCAAAATACAATCATACGCATCACCGCCTTTCGTAACCGGTAAAACCGGTGTGTTAAAAAATACATAACTCTGAAGTACTGAATAAAACTGATGGTTTTTTCTATAAAGTCTCACATGAGGGAGTATATAGAAGAATTCCTGAAAACCGTTTCAGTTTCCCTCAGCCCTTCAGTGTATGACAACAGCCACGGTCGCCCGTGGCTGTTGTCATTCTAACACTGATTATTGTATCGGATAATATGTTAGTGATTCGCATCAATACAAATTTTCGAGTTTTT
>JAFXWT010000335.1 GCA_017542695.1 Clostridia bacterium | reverse complement strand
GCCGCCGAGATGGAAGAGTGGGACAAGTGTGGGCTGTCAATCGAGGACGGCCAAGAGATCGACCTTGCAGCTTGGGAGGCGTACATCGCCCTGTCGATGAGTTCTATTATCGACACGGTTGAGATTCCTCTCGACGGAATTCTCGTCATCGACGACGCCGTAAGCAAGTTCAGCGACGAGGTTGTAGCGGTTGAGATCGAAGGAAACCATCTGGTTGCGTCGCAAAAGACGGTCGAAATCGAAAACAAGCTGTTCGACGGCCAGTCTTTGATGGATGTCTCTCTATTCGGCTCATATGCAGACAAAGGAATGCTGCTCCTCCGCAACCGGTTTTTCAAATCCTGCTGCTTCAATACCAACCTTCAGCAGTGGTTTAGAGACAACGGCATCACCTCTGTATCTCAACTGAACGGATTTACCCTTGCGACGGACGTCTCTCAGATCAAGCTCGTGACCACAGCGTCGAGCATTAAGTACTCGAAGTTCGGGAAAATTGAGGACTGGCTCAGAAACGTGGATCCTGTGTTCGGGATCGTGAAGTTTGAGAAGAAACCTCACTACTTCGATGGGCGAATGGTTCAGTCTCATTACCAGCTTATCAATACGCTCCAGTTATCATATGACGAAGTTGAGGCTGTGTTAAAACCCAGTTTGGACTACATCACAGCCATCAGAAAAGACCCTGCAGTCCTGCGGTACGCAATCAAATACCCATTTGACGATGACGACGAGTGGACTTCGCTTGACTCGAAGAACGAAATCATCTTCAAGATGCTCGGCATCAACGACAAGTTCACGAAGACCAAGATGTACTTCGACTTCCGCGACGATCTCGTGGACGGCGAGATCAGAAACCTCAAGCGCGGTCACGTTCTCGTGAATGGAAACTACTCCACGCTGATGGGCAATGGCGTCGAGATGCTCAAAGAAGCAATCGGGGCTTACGACGGAAAGAGTACGCTGCAACCCGGAGAGATTCACTCAACGCGGTTCGCGTACGGAGTTGAGCTCTTGTGCTCTCGAAGCCCTCATATCTGCGCCGGAAACGTCCTGCTCGCTCGCAATGTGCGCGAAGACCTGTACGACAAGTACTTTAACCTTACTCCCGAGATTGTGTGCGTTAACGCGGTGGGCTATAACTTCCAACAGCGCCTGAACGGATGCGACTACGACTCTGACACGATGCTGATCACCGACCACCCTCTGCTGATTGAGGCGGCAAAGAGGCATTACAACGAGTTCAAAGTTCCGACCAATCTCACGACTTCCGTTAAGATCGAACGCCACTACGACGATGACAACAGAGCTGACCTTGACATAAAGACGAGCGTCAATAAGATCGGAGAGATCGTGAACTTGTCTCAGCAGTTGAACAGCCTGATGTGGGAACGTATCAACAAAGGTTCAACGGTCGAATCTTGTATGGAGCTTTACCGCGACATCTGTAAGCTCGCAGTTCTGTCTAATGTCGAGATTGACAGAGCGAAGAAGGAGTTTGTTATCAGTAGCTCTGCCGAGATCAACATCTTGAAGAAGAAGTACAAGATAACAGACGATGCAAAAACCGTGAAACCGTGGTTCTTTAAGATGATTACTACGGAGAACGGGTATTCCCTAAGCGACAGGATCAAGTATCGCTACTTCCACACATCTATGGATTACCTGCAAAAAATTATCGGGAAGTTTTGCTTCAGAAAAGGCAGGGATAAAACAAAAGATGTATTACCGTTCATGAGCATCGTAGCGCGTCCCGAAGGAAGCATTCGGCAAGGACATTACTTCACAATGAAGAACCACATCGTGGAGGCGATCCGAGCGGCGAAGGAAGAGACGAAAGCCTTGTTCGCCGGGTACGAAGAACTGTCGAGGGAAGACAGAGATCTGGTACGGGCACGGGCGTGGGATATCAAGCAGGGGTGCATTGAAGAAATTGAAAAAATGTCTGCAAGCCCCGCAACAATGTACCACGTTCTCAAAGAGATTGACAATCCTGAGTTCCGAGACGTAGCAAGATACGTCTTCGAAGTTTTGTTCGGCAGACCGGATCAAGCCTTCTTTACAATGATTAAGGAAAGCCGTGAAGAGATATACTCGCTGGTCGAGGCAGAGCACGGTGAATATGAGTTCTTCGGCTTTAAGTTTTCAAGGCAACCTCTTTTGGAGACTGAAAAGGAGGTGATGCAATGTGAAGAACAAAGAAGCGAGTTGGATAGAACACTTTGAGTGCTCGAGGTGTGGCGAATTCTCTTCAAAGAAGAAGGACGAGTGTCCGTTCTGCCACGCTCCCATGAGAAATCGAGACAGGTGCGGCTTCGTCGGAGGGTATCAACCAAAGCCGTGCCGCGCCCCTGAAAAGCCCCCGACGACCGGTAGTAACATCCGCTATTGGCGCATAGACGAGGTAAAATCGTGAGGAAAGACGTCAAAAGTTAACGCGCTTTCTAAAGGCGTGGTGGTAAAAAAACCTGAATTTCCAATCTGCGCCTACATATTTAGACAACTTTCTTAAGCTCTTTCACTAATTCCCGTATAGGGAGAAAAAGCACAGGTTCGGCCAAATTCAACACAACATGACCGCACCTTCCCGCATGGAACAAAAGGAGAAACAACACATGATTGTAATCGCGAGAGACGAGGCTATGGCGATCCGAGAGAAGTACGGAGATGAGATCAACATCACCGTTACGAACCGTCAGAAAGGCTCTAAGCGAAAACGGTATTACGTAGAAGAGACGAATCGCGTTCTCTTCTTCCTCGAGCGCTTCAGAAAAAAACAGGCAAAGAGAGGTAAAAAAGGTGATTGATTTGAACCGGCAACCCGGCGAATCTGAAGAACATTTTATTTGGCGGATCGGGCGCGCCTACGACTCCGGAGAGATAGATCTTGGGAGGGCCGAAATCGGAGCGATTATCAACCGTCAATTCAGAGAAGATGAATCACAGTACAGGGACTCCAGCGCTTACAGAAAACCCTATCAGTCCGCAAAAAGATTTTACGAGAGTGGAGTCTTTTCGAACCTGACGTCAGAGGCCTACATCGCTCAGCTCGCGGACAGTAAGCGCGAGCTTGAAAAGGAAAAAATCAAGCTTC
>JAFXWT010000037.1 GCA_017542695.1 Clostridia bacterium | reverse complement strand
GAGTACCGTCTCGACAAGACGAACATCATCCACTGCCCGATCGGCAAAGCGTCGTTCGGCGTTGAGAAGCTTTCCGATAACTTCAACGCTCTCATGGGCGCCGTTATCAAAGCAAAACCGGCTTCCGCAAAAGGTCAGTATGTCAAGAGTTGCGTCATCGCATCGACGATGGGCCCCGGCATAAAGATCAACTCCGCTAAACTCGGCGGCTGATAATTCTGATAAAAGAGTAAAGAGCCGACAGCCGCTTGCGCGGCTATCGGCTCAATTCATTGATATGGAAAGCAATTATAAACTTACATATATAAGCTGTTACACAGGATACATCGTTCAGGCGATAGTCGTAAATCTCGCTCCGATATTTTTCATCATATTCCAAAACGACTACGGCGTGTCGTATGCGGCGCTGGCAAATCTAATCCTTGTCACATTCGGCATACAACTCACGATAGACCTTCTTTCGATAAAACTTTACGACGTTCTCGGCATGAGGACAATATCGCTCCTTGCGAACGGATTGGCGGCTGTGGGACTCGTGTGCCTCGGCATTCTTCCCCGCCTCATCGATCCACTCGCGGGGATAGCGATCTCAATCGTCATAAGCAGTATCGGCGGCGGATTCACAGAAGTGATCATCAGCCCGATCATCGACGCGATCCCGAAAACGACGGACAAATCGTCGATGAGCATCCTCCACTCGTTTTACAGCTGGGGACAGGTCGTGACCGTGCTGTTTTCGACGCTCGCGCTTCTTATAATAGGAAAAGAAAATTGGATATTCATCCCGATAGTGTGGGCTGTCGTGCCGTTTGTCAATATCTTTCTTTTCGCGCGCTCAAAACTGCCCGATATGGTGGAAAAAGAAAGGCGCACGCCGCTGAAAGACCTTTTCAGATCAAAAAATTTCATTCTTCTCATGGTCATCATGATATGCAGCGGCGCGTCTGAGATAGCCGTGGCGCAGTGGGCGTCGCTTTTTGCGGAAAAAGGACTCGGAGTAACTAAAGCGATGGGCGATCTGCTCGGACCGTGCCTTTTCGCCGTGTTCATGGGGATCGGCCGCATGATGTTCGGGCTGCTCGGAGATAAGATAGATCTCCGCCGCGCGCTGATATGGTGCTCCGGCGGCGCGGCACTTTGCTATCTTGCAATGGTATTCGTGCCCGTGCCGATAATTTCGCTCCTCGCCTGCGCGCTGACGGGATTTGCCGTCTCGCTCATGTGGCCGGGGACGTTGTCGCTCGGCTCGTCGCTATTCCCTCTTGGCGGGATAACGCTGTTTTCGTTCGCCGCCGTGTGCGGCGACCTCGGCTGCTCACTCGGACCGTGGATAGCGGGGCAAGTATCGGAGCTCGCGCAAAAAGCGGAGCTTTTCATCTCCATCGCAGCCAAAACGGGACTGACGCCGGATCAGATCGGGCTCCGTGCGGGCTTGCTCGTCTGCACGGTATTCCCCATAGGACTCATTGCCGCCGTTTCGGGACTTAAAAAATCGAAAAAAAGTGTTGATTTTGACGCTGAAAAGCGGTAAAATAAAAGAAAAACGGTAATTTTTATGGAAGCGATCAATCTTCGTACGAATGAAAGAATAAAGATCACAGACGATATGCGTCTTTCGTGCGCGCTCGGCAACTTCGACGGCGTTCATCTCGGCCATGCCGAGCTTCTTCTTCGCGCCGCCGCAAAGCCCGACGGCACAACGCACAGCGCCGTGTGGACGTTCCGTGTCCACCCCGACGTGTGCCGCAAAAACGAAAACGCGCGCATTCTCACGTCTTGCGATCAAAAATTCGCGCTGTTCCGCTCATACGGGATAGACATCGCCATTCTCGAAGATTACAACGCCGTCTCTTCCCTATCTCCTGTGGAATTTGCGAAGGCCGTGATCTTCAAAAAATGCCGCGTTCGCGCGGCAGTCTGCGGCTTCAACTTCCGCTTCGGCAAGGACGCAGAGGGAACGGCGGGAACGCTTGCGGATATCCTTTCGCCGCTCGGCGCGAACGTGACGATCGTACCGCCGAAAATGCTCGGAAACACAGTGATAAGTTCGACGGAGATAAGAAAACTCATCGAGTGCGGCGACGTATCGCACGCCGCCGAAATGCTCGGTCATCCGTTTTCCATCTTTCTCCCCGTGACCGAAGGACGCAAAATCGGACGCACGATCGGGATACCGACAATAAATCAGGTATTCCCCGAATATTACGCCGTCCCGCGTCACGGAGTTTACGCCTGCCGCGTCAACGTCGACGGCACATCGCATATCGGAATATCAAACGTCGGCGTCAGACCGACGGTCACAGGCGGCAACGCCGCCGTCAACTGCGAAACGCACATCATTGGTTTTGACGGGTGGCTATACGGCAAAACGGTGGCGGTCGATTTTTACGAGTTTATCCGCCCCGAAACAAAATTCGACGACCTCGTGTCGCTGAAAGATCAGATCGAAAAAGATATAAAACAAACAATAAATTATTTCAACAAACGGGAGGCAATATGAAAATACCGCGTCGTGATTACGACAAAATGACAGCCGCAACGCGCGAACAGCGCATGGCATGGTTCAAGGAAGCAAGACTCGGAATGTTCGTTCACTACGGACTTTTTTCCGCGCTTGAAACAGGCGAATGGTCGCAGGTGCACGAACACTACAAACCGGAGGAATACGCAAAATTCGCGTCGAATTTCCGCCCGAAAAAAAACTGCTGCGACGAATGGTGCGCGCAGGCGGCGCGCATGGGGGCAAAATACGCCGTGATGACGACAAGACATCACGAGGGCTTCTCTCTTTGGAATTCAAAGGTGAACCCATACAATTCATATAACGCCTGCGGGCGCGACCTCGTTCGTGAATTTACGGACGCATGCCGCAAATACGGACTCAGAATCGGTCTCTATTCTTCCCTCATGGACTGGCATCATCCCGACGCGGGAATTTGCGTCTACGATATGGACGCTCGCCGTCGTTTCACAGATTACATCGAGGCACTGAACGTCGAGCTCCTTTCGAATTACGGAAAGATCGACATACTTTGGTACGATGTGCCGTGGCCGATGGAAAGCTCGGAGTCGTGGAATTCGGCAAACCGCAACGCGCGCCTGCGTGAGCTCCAGCCCGACATAATCATCAACAACCGCTCGCGCATGCCTGAGGATTTCACAACGCCCGAAGAGGCGCTCGGAAACGACTCGAAGAACTATTGGGAAGCGTGCATGACGTTTAACGGCATTTCGTGGGGATATATCGACTCCGAGCAGGCGCGTCAATACTCGTACAGTCCCGGTCAGATACTTAAAATGCTCCGCAAATGCTCGGCGGGGGTCGGCAATCTGCTGCTGAACATCGGACCTACGCCCGACGGCTCGGTACCCGAAGAAGCAAAAGACGTGCTCGACCGCGTCGGCGCGTGGATGAAAGAAAACGGCGAGGCGGCGTACGGAAAGAAATACGCCATCGGACCCGGCGAATACCGCGCGAACAACGTCTCGGAAGCGAGCGTTTCCGCCGACGAAAAAACGATATACTTCTGGAATTTTTCTTACCCGAAGAACCGCGTTATCACGTTCGGCGGGTATAAAACAAAACCGCGCCGCGTGACGATCCTTTCAAGCGGCGAGGAAGTCAAATTCCAGCTTGACGGCGAGCGCATTCGTCTTTATGATCTCCCTGAAAAATGTCCCGACACGCACTGCGGCGTGACGGTGTTCAAGGCGGAATTCGACGAAAAGCCGCGCTTTGCTTTCGCAAGCTATTATCCGCAGATTCACTACGGATCAAACTACGAAGGATAAAACAATAAAACAAAAAACGGGCTGTCAGCCCGTTTTTTTATATCCTTTCCTGCAATGAAAATCTGTATTTTTGATAAAATTCCTCGTATCTTCCCTCGTCGATCGCTTCTCGTATCTTTGCCATAAGCTCATTATAGAAGTAGAGATTATGGAGCACAGCGAGACGCATGCCGAGCATCTCATCGACTTTCAGCAGGTGCCTGATGTACCCTTTCGAGTAGTGACGGCATGCGGGGCAGTTGCAGTTCGGGTCGATCGGCGTCGTGTCAGTCTGATATTTCTGATTGTTGAGGTTAAGCGTGCCGTTCCACGTGAAAATGTAGCCGTGGCGCGCATTTCTTGACGGCATGACGCAGTCGAAGAAGTCTACTCCGCGATACACCGCCTCGATAATGTTCCACGGAGTGCCTACTCCCATGAGGTAGCGCGGTTTATCGACGGGCATCAGCGGCTCGACCTGCTCGATCACGTGATACATGACCTCTGTTTCCTCGCCGACCGCGAGCCCGCCGATGGCGTATCCGTCACAGCCCATTTCAGCGATCGTCTTCATGTGATCGCGGCGCAGATCGTCGTACGTTCCGCCCTGATTTATGCCAAACAGGAGCTGATTTTTATTTATTGTCTCGTCGAGCGAGTTCAGCCGCTTCATTTCCGCGATGCAACGGCCGAGCCAGCGCGTTGTGCGCGCGACGGAGTTTTTGACGTAATCGTACGGCGATGGGTTCTCGACGCACTCGTCAAATGCCATGGCGATCGTTGACGCGATGTGAGACTGTATCTGCATGCTCTCTTCGGGACCCATGAAAATGCGCTTTCCGTCGATGTGAGAGGAAAATGACACGCCCTCCTCAGTTATCTTGCGGAGCTGAGCGAGAGAAAACACCTGAAAGCCGCCGCTGTCTGTCAGCACGGGGCGATCCCAGTTGAAAAATTTGTGTATACCGCCCATTTTGTATATCACGTCGTCGCCCGGACGGACGTGTAAGTGATACGTGTTTGACAGTTCTATCTGGCAGCCGACTTCATAAAGATCCATCGTCGAAACGCCGCCTTTGATAGCCGCCGACGTGCCCACATTCATAAACACGGGCGTTTCGATGCTGCCGTGTACCGTTTCCATGTGTCCGCGCCGCGCGTGACCGTCTGTTTTGATAAGTTTGAACATATTATTTTATCCTCCCGAATCTTGTGTCGAGCTCGCGCTTCGTCATTTCAAAAGCGACGGGACGCCCGTGCGGGCAGAATTTGATGCAGTCGTAGCGAAGCAGATTGTCGCATATCCATTTAAGATGCTCCTCGCCATAGTGCCTTCCCGCTTTTATCGACATTTTGCAAGATGTCTGATACAGCGCGTGCTCGAAAACGGAGCGCTTTTTAATTTCGGGCGGAACGCCCTCGTCGATGAGCGAGGAAAGCATTTCGGAAAAAAGTTCGCATCCGCTCTTTACATCGTACCCTATCGGCACGCCCGAAATTTTCGCCGCCTTTTCTTCGATCTCAAACACAAAACCGACGCTTTCAAGTTCGGTCTTGTAACTGCGGCACGTCTCCGCCTCGTCCGATGACAACGGAACGCGCTCGGGAGCGATAAGAAGCTGCACGTTCGGAGTCAGCTCCTTCATCTGCGCGCGTAGTATCTCGAAATTGATGCGCTCGTGCGCCGCGTGCTTGTCGACAAGGATCATTCTGTCTTCAAGTTCGATGATAACATAAGTGTCGAATACCTCGCCCGCGATGCGATATTCCGGTATCTCTTTCGCCGATTTATCGGGTATCTTCGCATCCGTATCGCACTCGACAGAAACGTCGACACGCTTCGGCGCGCGCATTTCATACGATGAAAATCCACTCTCCGCGTGAAGCATCTGCGACTTTGGCGCGACGCTCGAATATATCGAATTATTTGAATGTATAAATATATTTTCCTGTTCGGTTTTTGGCGCAGATGCTTCGCTTTTCGGCACCGCGTCGGTTATTTTGATTTGTTCGGCGGTGTGCTCGCCGCGCTCGCGCACGGGAGTGAACGCAGATGTTATTTTTATTTTTTCCCGCTCTTCCCTTGCACGCTCGGCGTTTTTATCGAGAAGCGGACGTGCGATGTTTGATTCGAGCGCGCTTCTCACCGCGTAGTAGACCGCTGAGAAAACACTTCTCTCATCGGAGAATTTCACCTCGAGTTTCGACGGGTGGATGTTCACGTCGACGTACGCGCTGTGTATCATAACATCGAGCACGCACGACGGGAATTTTCCGATGGGGATGTACGTGTCGAACGCCTGCTCAAGCGCCGCCTGCAAGAGCTTTGAGCGCACGCTGCGTCCGTTGACGTAAAAGATCTGCATTCCGCGGTTGCCGCGCGTGAATTCGGGGGACGAAACGTACCCCGAGACCTTTATCCCTCCTCCGTCCGATTTGACAGGCACGAGCGACGACGCGAACGCGCGTCCGTAAACTGAATAGATGGCGCTGTCGAGGTCACCGTCGCCCGACGTCGAAAATTTCATCGCGCCGTCAGAAATGTATCGCATGGCGATTTCGGGGTGAGAAACCGCCGCTCGCTCGACGACTCCCTGCACCGCCGCGGCCTCCGACGCGTCGGATTTTAAGAATTTCAGCCGCGCGGGCGTCGTCGCAAACAGCTCCTCGCATATTACCGTCGTTCCGTCGGGGCAGCCCGCTTCTTCGACCTTCGGCGCACCGCCGTATATCGACGTCAGCGACGTTCCGACGTTATCGTCGCGCCGCTTTGTGAGTATTCTGAATTTTGTCACCGCGGATATCGCCGCGAGCGCCTCGCCGCGAAATCCGAGCGTCATTATCGCACTGAGATCGGCGGCTGTCCTGATTTTGCTCGTAGCGTGGCGCTTGACCGAGAGCACCGCGTCATCCGCGCTCATTCCGCATCCATCGTCGGTGACGCGAAGGAGCGATATGCCGCCCTTTTTGATCTCGACGGTGATGTTTTTCGCGCCCGCGTCAACGGAGTTTTCGATAAGTTCCTTTACCGCCGACGACGGTCGCTCAACGACCTCGCCTGCGGCTATCAGGTTCGCAACGCTAATATCGAGAACGTTTATAAGTCCCAATTTTGCTCCTCCTTATCCGAGAATTTTCTTCAGTTCGTATATAAAGCTCATCGCTTCAAGCGGGGTGAGAGTGTTGATATCGCACCCGCGAAGCTTTTCGCACACTTCTTTTTCGTCGTAATTTTCAAATGATATCAGCCCGTCGTCGACATGCTCGGCGGCTTTTCGCACTTTCGGCGCGAAAGTACCGTCCTCAAGAGACGAAAGCACGTCCTTTGCGCGCTTTGTGACATCATTCGGCACGCCCGCGAGCTTTGCGACCTCGATACCGTAACTATCGTCGGCGGAGCCGCGCACGATCTTTCGTAAAAATGTTATCGAGTCGCCCTTTTTCTTTGCCGCGATGTTGTAGTTCACAACGCCGTCGATCTCGCCTTCAAGAGATGTCAGTTCGTGGTAGTGCGTTGCGAAAAGCGTCTTCGCACCGATCTTTTTGCCCGCGGTATATTCCGCGACGGCGCGCGCAATGCTCATTCCGTCGAACGTTGACGTGCCGCGCCCGATCTCATCGTAGATGATAAGACTGCGCCTTGTCGCGTTGGCGAGGATGTACGCGACCTCGCTCATCTCGACCATGAACGTCGACTGCCCCATCGCCAGATCGTCCGACGCGCCGACGCGCGTGAACACCTTATCGACGACGGATATACGCGCCTCGCGCGCGGGAACGAACGATCCTATCTGCGCCATTACCGTTATAAGCGCGACCTGGCGCATATACGTCGATTTGCCCGCCATATTCGGCCCTGTGATGAGCATGAAACGGTTGTCTTTTCCGTCAAGATACGTGTCGTTAGGAACGAAGAACACATCCTTTGAAAAATGCTCGACAACAGGATGGCGACCGTCGACGATCTCGATCACGTCGCCGTAAGTCACCTCAGGGCGCGTGTAGCTATTCTGCGACGCGACCTCGGCAAGCGAGCGATACACGTCGAGTTTAGCCAGCATCGACGCGGTTTTTTGGATCCTGTGGACATTCTCGGCGACATTGTCGCGAACGTCGCAAAAGAGCTGATATTCGAGCGCCGTGAGCTTATCCGTCGCGCCAAGTATCTGCGACTCCATTTCTTTGAGTTCTTCTGTTATGTATCTTTCGCAGTTCGTCAGCGTCTGCTTTCGGATAAAGCGCTCCGGAACGTCGCCGACGAATGATTTTGACACCTCGATATAATATCCGAACACGCGGTTGTAGCCGACCTTGAGCGTTCTGATGCCCGTCTCCGCACGCTCGGTCTCCTCGATCTTAGAGATCCAATCCTTTGAATTTGTCATGATCGAGCGCAGATAATCGACGTCGGCGTTGTATCCCTCGCGGATGAAGCCGCCCTCGCGCACGGAAAACGGCGGATCGTCGACGATCGCCGCATCGATCAGTCCCCCGATGTCGTTGAGCGTGTCGAGTTCCGCGCCTATCGTGCGGAGTTCGTCCGACGAAGTCGGAGATACGAGCGCCTTTATCAGCGGCAGTTTTTTAGCGGTCTCCGCGACTGCGCGGAGATCTTTCGCGCTCGCGGTCTTATATACGATCTTTGTAATAAGGCGCTCAAGGTCAAGTATTCCCGTCAGCGCTTCGCCGAGCTCGCCGCGAAGCGACACTTTGTCATGAAGCTCCGCCACGGCTGCCTGACGGCGATTTATCGCCGCGGGGCTGACGAGGGGAAAGTCGATAAAACTTTTGAGCAGGCGCGCGCCCGCCGACGTTTTCGTCTTGTCGAGCACCCAAAGAAGCGTCCCCTTTTTTTCGGCGCGGCGCATCGTTTCGCAAAGTTCGAGCGAGCGACGCGTGTTCGCGTCGATCTCAAGATACTCTCCGTTTTTGTAAAAGTTTATTTCACTGATGTTTGAAAGGTCGTTTTTCTGCGTTTCCGCGGCGTACGACATCACAGCGCCGAACGCGCGGAGCGCGACGTCGTCCGCGCTTTCAAACTCAGCGGGAAGCGACGCAAAATGCGCGCGGGCGCTTGCCAAAGCTACGGCTCCGTCGAATCTGTCGGACTGCTCGGCATTGACGAGACAATTCGTTCGTGTACGCAAAAATTCGCCCGCCGCGCCGATTTCTTCGACTTTGCAGCTTAAAACGGCTTCGCTCGGCGCGTGCGTTCCGATCTCCCCGACGAGTTTTTGTATCTTTCCGTCGCCGGAAAATTCCGTCGCGGAAACCGCCCCCGTCGAAATGTCGGCAAAGCAAATGCCGACGCTGTCGCCATCAAGGCAGATCGCGGCTATGTAGTTATTTTTCTTGTCGTCAAGGAACGCCGTTTCCGTCACCGTGCCCGGCGTTATCATGCGGATAACGTCGCGCTTGACGAGTCCCTTTGCCGTCGCGGGGTCCTCCATCTGCTCGCAAACGGCGACCTTGTATCCTTTTGCGACCAGACGCCCGATATAGTTATCTGCCGCGTGGAACGGTACGCCGCACATCGGCGCACGTTCGTCCTCGCCGCAGTCCTTTCCCGTCAGAACGAGATCGAGCGCCTCGGCGGCGATCTTCGCGTCGTCGTAGAACATTTCGTAAAAGTCACCGACGCGATACATCAGGATATATTCCTTGTATTGCTCCTTTATTTCAAGATATTGCTGAAACATCGGCGTCATTTGGTGTTCCTCTTTTCAATTTGATTTGTTTTCCGAAGCCCATTTTTGCGGGTTGTTTTAATTGTCGAGGCGCATTTGCTTGCACAACGCAAGATCGCTGTCGCTCTTTGTCGTCACACTAAATCCCCGTACAGCGCAAACGCCGCGGCGGACGTGATTTTCACATTGACAAATTTTCCTTCAAGAGATTTGTCCCCGTCGAAAAGGACTATCTTGTTCCCCTCGGTGCGCCCCGTGAGCTTATCGGGGTTGTTCTTGCTTTCGCCCTCGCACAGCACGCGCACGACTTTGCCGACGAGCGCGCGGTTTATTTCCTCGGCTATCGGCTCCTGCACGGCGAGCAGACGCGCGAAACGTTCGCTTTTTACGTCGTCGGGTATCTGATTATCCATCGTCGCGGCCGGCGTGCCCGTTCGCTTTGAGTAAATGAACGTAAAGAGCATATCGTATCTTATCTTTTTCACCGCGTCGAGCGTCGCCGCGAAATCTTCCTCCGTCTCACCCGGAAAACCGACGATAAAATCGGAGCTTATCGCAATGTCGGGCATTTTTTCGCGCATATATCCGATCAAAGAGAGATACTGCGCCATATCGTAGTGTCTGTTCATTTTTTTTAATATCGCGTCGCTGCCGGATTGGAGCGGCAGATGGAACTGACGCGCCACGTGTTCCTCCCGCGCCATCACATCGATGAGCTTTTTCGACGCGTCTTTCGGGTGGCTCGACATAAAGCGGATGATATAATCGCCCTCGATCCTGCAAATTCGCCCAAGCAGATCGGCAAAATCGCATTCCTCTCGGAATTCCTTGCCGTAGGAGTTGACGTTCTGCCCGAGAAGCGTTATCTCTTTGTATCCGCGCGCGACAAGGTCGCGTATCTCGTCGATTATATCCTCCGGTCTGCGCGAACGCTCGCGTCCGCGGACGTACGGCACGATGCAGTAGGTGCAGAAATTGTTGCACCCGTACATTATGCTGACCCATCCTTTGTATCCGCTCTCACGGCGTACGGGAACGCCCTCGACGGCGACGTTTTCGTCCGTATTCGGCGCGAAAACGCGGCGATCCTTGTCCATTACCGTCCACAATATCTCAGGAAGGGCGTGAAGTTTCCCCGTGCCGAACACAAAATCCACGTAGGGATAGCTGTATTTAACCTTGTCGCTCATATCGGGCTTTGACACCATGCACCCGCCGACGCCGATGATGAGATCGGGGTTCGCTTCTTTTAAGTGCTTATACCCGCCGGTGATAGACAGCGCGCGTTTTTCCGCGTGATCGCGCACGGCACAAGTATTGACGATGATGATGTCCGCCTCCGCCTCCGTTTTGACGGGCGTGTAGCCCATCTCGACGAGCATACCCATGATCCTCTCGCTGTCCGCTTCGTTTTGCTGACAGCCGTACGTCACGACGCAGGCGTTACGCCGAGCGCCGTCAGAGATCGCACCGTCGACGCGGGCGCGTATCTTTTTTATGTATTCGCTCTGAATGTCGAAGTCCGAGCTTGTGTTTTTAAGGTTGATAGATGACATTTTAATATCCTTTATTATCACATATTATCTCAATTTTAATTATACAACAAAAAATCCCGTCGGTCAAGACAGGATTTGATATTTTATAAATAATATCTTAAGTTATATTTCGGTCGTTTCGCCCGCTTTGAAGCAGACGGGCGCGTCGTCGCTCGTCGCCCAGACGTCGATCTGTGTCGGATTGTAAAACTTCTTTCCGTCTGCAGTGCGGCGAAGTTGTTTGCGGGCATTAAGGTAGTCCATGATCTCGACGTTCGTCGCAAACCAGATGTCGTACTCATACTCCGAAAGGCGCGCGACGCGGCGCTCCATTTCGTCAAAATCGACGGGCGCGTCCTTTTGCCCGAATTCGTAGCTGTGCCCCCAGATGTAGAGCAACCCGCCTGCGCGCCACGGCGCTTTTTCAATGTTGTATATCAGCTGATTTATCGGCTTTTCGCTCTCGTTGTGGTGGCAAGTCGGATGCCACGTGACAAAATTGTTCGGAATTGTGAGACTGTTTGTCGACGCCGTCGTTCTGCTGTATTCGATCCCCGCCGTTTTCATCGCGATGAGCGTGTCGTCGTTATACGTTCCGAACGGGAACGCCATTCCGCGAATGAGCCGCCCGCTGAATTTTTCGAGCGTTTCCCTGTCGCGCATCAGTTCCTCGAACTGATCCTGCACCGTCATGTTTTCAAGGTGCGGATGGTGATACGCGTGGCACGCGATCTCGTGTCCCTCGTAAAGCGTTCTGATCTCGTCGCGCGTGACGCAGTTCGCCTTGTCGCTGTCGACGTTCGCGGAGAAAAGATTGAACGTGCATTTCGCTCCGTATTTGTTGAATATTTCGACGAGGCGGCGATCGTCGGCGCACCCGTCGTCGTAGCTGAAAGTGACGGCGTAATGCTTGCCGCCGGCGTATCTGTCAAATTTAAGCATTTGGATCCTCCGTTTTTATTGTCCCGTTGAAAACGATCTTTCCGTCAATAATGCTAATTTCCGAAGCGCTGATGATTGTTGTGCCGGGTAAAATAAGCCCGTCTATCAAATGCGGTTTGCAGTCTTCATACGAATAGACCGCGATGGCGACGGAAGAAACGCCCGATGTCGGTCCTATGCCTGTAATGACTATCTCGGTTTTTCCGTCGCCGTCAAGATCGCGCAAATATTCCGACCCTCCCATAACAGTTATTCTCTCCGCTCCGTTTTTCCCGAGAAGATAGTCCCAGGTACCGTAATAATACTCTGACATTTTATAATATACTTCAAATCTCTGAATTCCTGTTTCATCAAAGAAATCCTGATCGGAAATTGAGCATGCATAGAAAACTCTGTCATCAGAAACCAATGCCATTACTTCCGACATAGAAAGCCCGCCTTTTGTTTTTTCGTTTCTGCTTATCCGAACATCGCATTTGCTGTATGCCTTTGTATTGTTCGTGATACTCACAACAATATCGTCTTTGCGGAGCAGAGCGTCATAGACGAACTCATCGCATTCAAAACCGACATTTTTCAGTTCTTTAATGTACCGTTTAAGATCTTTGGGAGTGACATTTTCATATTTCACTTCAACGTAGTTACCATCATTTGACTTGTAGTTTGATTTTTCATTGCTGCCGTCAAACGAAGGCAAAAGCGTTTCGATATCGTCGACGTTCTTTTCCGTTTCCTCTTCATTTGTTTTCGCGCAGCCCGCGAACGCAGTCAAAACCAATGCTGTCAAAACAATTAAACAAATAATCTTTTTCATTTTTGCCTCCATTGTTTTTACTGTGCTTCCATTTTACCGCATTTCGTCGGTTTTTTCAAGAAAAAAATGAAAAATCCCCGTTTTTTTCGGTATTTTTGTTTGCAAATTCCGTTTTATGTGATATACTGTATCGTAGGAAATAATTCGGAGGGCTAAATGAAGAAGATTCTCACTGTTTTCGGCACGCGTCCCGAGGCGACAAAGATGTGTCCGCTCGTGCTTGAAATGAAGCGGCGGCAAACGTTTCGGACTGTCGTCTGCGTAACGTCGCAACATAAGGAAATGCTCGCGTCGGCGCTCGATTTTTTCGGTGTGATCCCCGACAGTGACCTTGACATAATGACATCGGGACAGACGCTGTTCGACATCGGCGAAAAGACGACGAGCGGCCTGCGCGAGATCATCGGAAAAGAAAAGCCCGATATCGTCGCGGTACACGGCGACACGACGACGGCGTTCGCCTCCGCGCTATGCGCGTTTTATATGGGCGTACCCGTCGCGCACGTCGAAGCGGGGCTTCGCACGTACGACGTATGTTCTCCCTACCCCGAGGAATTCAACCGCGCGGCGATAGACAAGATCGCAAAATACTGCTTTGCGCCGACCGAGCGCGCGGCGCAGAATCTCGCCCGCGAGGGCAAGCGCGACGACGAGATATTCGTCGTCGGCAATACGGCGATCGACGCGCTGAAATACACGAAAAACGGCGAGGTCAGGCGGGAAATCCTCGACGCGGCGCGCGGAAAACGCATAATCACGGTAACGGCGCACCGCCGCGAAAACATAGGCGAACACATGAAAAATATGTTCTCCGCCATCGCCGACATCGCACGCGCGTACCCTGACACGCTGACGGTCTACCCCGTTCACAAAAACCCCGCCGTGAAGGAGCTCGCAAAAGAATATCTCGACGGCATTGAAAACATCATCCTCTGCGAGCCGATGAACACTCCCGAATTTCACTCGCTCCTCTCGCGCTCGTATCTGACGCTGACGGACAGCGGCGGAATACAGGAGGAAGCGCCGTCTCTCGGCTGCCCCGTCATCGTCATGCGCGACACGACCGAGCGCCCCGAAGCCGTCGAAGCCGGCACAGCGATCCTCGCAGGAACCGGCAGAAAAGAAATATACGACGCGGCGGCGCGATTGCTCGACGACAAATCGCTGCACGACAAGATGAAAAACGCGAAAAACCCGTTCGGCGACGGTCACGCGTCCCGCCGGATATGCGACATACTCGAAAAAATATAAAGCCACACGGCAGTTAAGGAGATAAAAAAATGAAAGTACTTTTGACAGGAGGCGCGGGATATATCGGCTCGCACACCGCCATTGAACTCGCAAAACTCGGACACGACGTCGTCATCGCCGACAATTTTTCAAACAGCAAGCCCGAGGCGCTGAAGCGCATCGAAAAGATCATAGGCAAGCCGTTCCCTTTTTACAACATCGACGTTTGCGACAACGCGGCGGTAGACGCACTTTTCGAGAAAGAGCACATCGAGGCGATCGTTCATTTCGCAGGGCTGAAAGCCGTCGGCGAATCATGTGAAAAACCGCTTGAATACTACCGAAACAATATCGACTCGACGTTGACACTTCTTGAGATAATGAAAAAGCACGGCGTAAAGAATATCATTTTCTCATCCTCGGCGACCGTATACGGCGCGCCGGACGAAGTGCCGATCAAAGAGAGCGCTGTCGTTGGCAGATGCACAAATCCCTACGGCTGGACCAAATATTTCAACGAGGTCATTCTGCGCGGCGCGGCGGAAGCCGACAAATCGCTCTCCGTTGTCCTTCTCCGCTATTTCAATCCGATCGGCGCGCACGAAAGCGGGCTGATCGGCGAAGATCCTGCGGGCATTCCGAATAATCTTATGCCCTACATTTCGCAGGTCGCCGTCGGTAAACTTAAACAGCTCCGCGTGTTCGGAAACGACTATAATACGCATGACGGCACGGGCGTGCGTGATTACATCCACGTCGTCGACCTTGCGAGAGGTCACGCCTGCGCCATCGACTACGCCGCAAACCACAGCGGAGTCGAGGTGTTCAATCTCGGCACAGGCACGGGCTACAGCGTGCTCGACATGGTCGGCGCGTTCGAGAAAGCAAACGGCGTGAAGATACCGTACGTGATAACGGAACGCCGCCCGGGCGACATCGACGAGTGCTACGCCGATCCGACGAAGGCGCGCGAGGTGCTCGGCTGGAAAGCGGAAAAGACGCTTTTCGATATGTGCCGCGATTCGTGGAATTGGCAGAAAAACAACCCGAACGGATATGAGGGATAATTTCCCCAAGGGAAATATTGAAAAGGGCTTTTCGCCCTTTTCTTTTTTCCGCGTTCAAGGGTGTCTGCGGACGACCGATGGCCGCCCCTACGGTCAGTACGCAGACGTTAGTGCGTACTTATTCAGCGGCTATTCGGCAGAGGTTCACGAACACGAACGACGTGAGTGCTTGGGGCTCGCGTGTTTCACCCTCGTTATTAACGGTAACATGTGCGCCGCCGTCATCGAAGAGCAACACGTACCCCGGCGGCGCCGGGCACTCGGTCATGTCTTGAAGTTGTAAATCTTCGCCGGAATTAACGTGAACAGGCTATTGCGTAGCAATAACGGAAGCACGTTTGAGGCGAGATGTAAAGATATACTTTGTAGTTTTTTCTTTTGCGCCCCTTTTCTTTTTCGCAAAAAAGAAAAGGGCGAAAAATACATAAAGAAAAAGCGGCAGTGCCGCTTTTCTTTTTGCCGTTTTATTTCTTTCCGCCGCAGCCGCAGCCGCCGCCCGTCGAGAACGGATTCCCGTCGCCCATCGAGCGAAGCTCGGAAAGCGACGGAGGACTGAACTGCCCGACCGGGAACGCCATATTTTTGAAAAGATCGCACGGGTCGTCGACCTTCGGCGAAACGCACTCCTTTTCGGGAACGGTGTATTCCGTGCCGTTTACAAGATACTGCGCGGGTCTTTCGATGCGGACGACCGAGAAAATGCCGAGAGATACGACGATCATCGCGTTGTTTCTGCCCGAAAGCAGTCTGTCGCCTTCCATTCCGCTTATAGCACACGGAAATTCGAGCAACGAACAGCGATCCGCTCTCTTTACCTTTGTTCCGAGTACGACGGGATCGACCACTTCAAGCACCGCTGTCGGCAGATTCTTGCTTGCGATCTCTATGTTTTTGTCGCTGCAAAAATCTTCCGCGCTCGCGCGGCTTCTGAAGATATTAACGTTGCCTTCACTGCCGTAAAGGATGACCTTCTTGTCTACAAAGCAGATGCCGTCGACCTCCTGCGAACGTCCGATACCGGCGCATATCTCGCATACCACGTGAATGAAAAGACGGATGCCGACCTGATAAAACCCGCGGTTGAACGCCACGGGCTCAACCGTTATCGCGGACGCGACAACTTCGGCTTTCTTCGTGCGGACGCTCGTCGAATGCTCGAGAAGCTCGCACGCGGGCTCACACAAATAAACGGGAACGTCCTCGTAACAGTCCTTGTCTCTGCAACTGTCGAGGATCCTGTCCGTGTCGATATACGCGGCGTCGCACCCGTGACCGAGCGACGGCACCGTGTTTCTGTTGTCATTCATTTATTTATATCCTCCAAAATGATTTACACAAGGAAAAAGACATTATGCGCCTTTCTCCTGATACATTTTATGCAGAGGATACACAAGGTGACACAGAGATGAAGTGTTCTCTTTCGGCGGCAAGGAATTATCGCAGGGGGGATTTACGTGTCGCCCGAAAGCATTTTCAGGAGAATAAGACCGACAAAAAAACCGACGGTTCGCGTCGGTGGCGTTGATGTTCTGCTTTTCACAGAAGGCATAATGGGACT
>JAFXWT010000334.1 GCA_017542695.1 Clostridia bacterium | reverse complement strand
TTTCTTTGTATTCCGAGGATATATGTGAACAGATATTTTGTCACCGCGCCGAACATGGGATGTGACATCGAGCGCGGGTTTTGCCATTCTTCCCACAAGGTAGTCGCGCCGCTGTTCATTATAAATCCGAACGAGGGATACGTTTCGCGTGAGAGAAACTCGACGGCATCGTCAAAATATCCGTTTTCAAAGAGGATCTTGGCGGTCAGATCTGTGCCGAAAATGCCCGTGTCCAGCGGGGAAGATCTCACTTTTTCGATGGCACGCGAAAGCGTACGCAAGTCACCGAGTCCGATATCAAGCGCGAACACGTTCGCGCTGTTTTTATTTTCGGCGAAGTCGCCGGTTGCGTCGTCGAAATAATTCGATATTATAGCGTCCGCCTTGATCTTTCGTATCTTTTGAAGGCGCGGAACGTCTGCCGTGCATCCGATATTATCGGCAAGCTCGATCAACCTGTCGAGCGAGCGGATGTAGAAATAGTTATTGACAAACGGCACAGGAATGTCGGGTTTTATGAAACGTTTGTCTCCCGGCACGCACCACTCGCCGAGGCACCACAGCCCCGGCTGATCGGACGTGACGAGATCGTTTTCGCTGTGCGCGTCGAGGTAGTCGAAATAGCGGAGCATCTGATTGTAATATTTTTTCATTGGCGCGATGTCGCCGTATATTTTGTAAAACATGTATGGCACTTCGACGATGGCGCAACCCCAGCCGCCCGGACCTCCGCCGCACTTGAAATAGGGCGCTGTGTACTGAACGTGACCGGAATGTATGTCCTGACAGTCGGAGATGTCTTCCATCCATTTGAGGTAAAATTTCTTCGCATCGAGCGTTGTCATGACCGCCTCGCACGTAAGCTCTCCGTCGCCTGTGTAGCCGCGGCGCTCGATGTGTGGGCAGTCGGACGGGATGCCCGCGTGCATATTGGCGAGCTGTGTGCGGACGAACGCGTCGTATATCCAATTCAGTACAACGTTTTCACACTTGAACGACGACGTTACGGCAACGTCGGTGTGTATCACATCGACGCGCAAAAGCTCGGCGCACGCGTCGAGCTTTACATATCTGAACGCATGCCATGTGAAGAGCAGACGGTATTCGCGGCACGTGCCGTCCGTGATGAATTCCGCCGTTTGATTATGATTGCGTTTTTCGTCAAATTCTCCGTCCGAAAGATTTTCGCTGACGGCGACGGTTATCGTTCTGCCGCGCTCGGCGCACCCGAAAACGTACGTTCCGGCAATGTTTTCGCCGATATCGTAAACGGCAAAACCGTCTTTTTCATAGAGCTTTTTCGGCGCGTCGGAATAGAAGATCTTGTCGTTTGGGCAGTCCTGAATACAGTATTCCGTTTCGGGAAGCGACGTTTCTGTCGCGTTTTTCCACGCGGCACTGTCAGTCGGGAAGCCGAATTTATCGTAAGTATTCGACGCAAAGTCTTGCTTTTCGCCGAGATGGATGTTATAATAAGTCAAAGGGCTGTCAGCGCATTTGACGGATTTATCCGAAACAAAAATGTGCTTGCCGCTTTTGATTTTATAGCAAAGTACGGGTTTTTTGCCGTATTCGGCGTACCAACCGAGACCTACGATGGCGCGCACGTTGTTTTCTCCGTCGCGGACAAGGGACGAAATATCGTATCTGACGCAGTAAACGCGGCTTTTCATTTCCTCGCCGTAGCTCACGGTGCAGTGGCAATTTTCCTGCGCGTGATAGTGGCTCGTGACGGGCGCGAACCAATCGCTTGACGCGGATTTCCCGTTTATGTAAAGTCGGAAAAAGCCGAGTCCGCATATCGTGATCTCCGTTTTTGCCGACGTGTCGGCCACGAACGTTCCTTCAAAGCAGATCGCGGGGCGATCACTGTCTGACATGACGAATTTCGCGTTATCAAAAATGTCGTTCTGACGCATAAACATCTCCGTATAGTAGTTTTTTTAAGTATAACATAAAACAAGTCGATTTGTCAATGAAAGATAAAAACAAGGGGGTTCAAATGATAAATGATGAACTAACGCGCCTCGGCGTACCGGCAATCGAGGATTTCTCGCCGGATGAGTGGGAAAACGTGCGGCAAAAATACGTCGATATCCTTTGCCGCGAGGAGTACGGTATTCCCGTTCCCGCGCCCGAAGAGGAAGGGTTTGAGGAACTTCCGCTTTCGTTTGCCGATAAGCGCTTTTGCGCGGGAGACGCGCCTAAACAGCGCGTCGTCGTTCATACAAAAATATGCGAGCGCGAGTTTTCGTTCCCGTTTTGGGCGATTATACCGAAAACGGAGGGAAAATATCCGTTTATCATCCACAACGATTTTGAAGACCTGCTCCCAAGCAAATACACGCCTGCCGAGGAGATAATCAACAATGGATTCGCGCTGTTTTCGCTGTGTTATAAAGACGTCACAAGCGATGACGGCGACTTTCGGAACGGACTTGCGGGAATAGTCACGCCGGATCCCGAGCGTCGCGCGCCGACCGAGGCGGGTAAAATTCAGATGTGGGCGTGGGCGAATATGCGCGTCATGGACTATGCCGCGACAAAAGCGGACAAGCTCGATCTGTCGCGCTCGGCTGTCGCAGGTCATTCGCGCCTCGGCAAAACGGCGCTTGTGACGGGGATGCTCGACGAGCGGATAAAATACGTAATCGACAATGAGTCGGGGTGTGGAGGAAGTGCGCTCGTGCGCGGCACGACAGGCGAGAAAATTTCCGATATCACAAAGAATTTCCCGTATTGGTTCTGCGAGAATTATAAGAAATACGTCGATACGGAGCCGCCGTTCGACCAGCATTTTCTGCTTGCGGCGATCGCGCCGCGGTACGTTCTCGTCGGCTCGGCGGACGAGGACTATTGGGCTTGCCCGCCCTCTCAATTTTTATGCTGTGCCGCCGCGTCGAAAGCATGGGAAAATCTCGGACTTGACGGACTTGTCGCGCCCGACATGGAGATCGTGATAGGCGATGATTTTAACGACGGTCACGTGTGCTACCACATTCGCAGCGGAGATCATTGCTTCTCCCGCAGAGATTGGAATGTGTATATGGAGATAATGAAGAAATAATATGAAATCAGAAAAACATCCCGCTGCGGCGGGATGTTTTCTATTTAGTAAATTAAATTTACCTTATTTATGCGTCATATTTTAGCCCCACAATCTCCGGCTCGCCGTAAAGTTCCTCGTAATCGTCACCGAGGAAACACGCGAACGACGACAGCCGCTCAAATCCGAGCGAGTTATAATATTTTACGTCGGCTGAGATGACTTCCTTGTTCGGAACGTATTTTTTCGGCGGCTTTTGCCAGTTTGAAAACATCGAATTGTCCATCCAATATTCGAGGACTTTCGAGTTTTTCTTGCCGTAGAAGCCCAAAAGTGCGGGAATATCGCCGTTTTTCGACGTGTCCTGATCCGAAACGGGCTTTTGCATGTTGCGGTCGATCGGCGCGTATTCGAGGAAAATACCGTCATGTGCCGTCACGTTTTCGGGGACGGGAAGAGTATCCTGATAAGCAAGGCAGGCGACGCGGGCGTCCGGAATCTCCGAGCGCACGGCGTCGAGAATTTCGTTCATCAGCATCAAGTTTTTGTCGGACGGCGAGAGAGCGCGGCACTTTTCGCAAAAGCACGTCGAGCCGCGCACGTCGTCCGCCCAAAAATAATAGTTATTTGTCGAGCGGTAAAGCTCGGTCGCCAACTTCGCGGCGCGTTCTTTCACGATCTTTATCGCGTCGGGATTTGAAAAGCAGAGGTTTGATTCCGGTGTGCGTTCGCCGTTTTCGTTCATTCTGAAATACTCGGGGTGCGACGCGAAAAACGAGCGCGGGAGAAGATATCCGACGGCGTGGAATTCGTATTCGATTTTGAGCCCTACCGATATCGCGTAGTCGATGAGCGAGCGATATTCGGGCGTTTTGAGCCATTCGAGCATCTCGGCGAGCGTTTCAGGCGCGCGCTTGCCGCCGCGCGGATGAAGCGCAAGCGTATCATATCCAAGCGCCTTTGCGCGATCTATCCATTTTTTCGTAAGCTCTTCGGGGTGGATAAGTATGGATGTTGACATAATCTCCTCACTTTTCCGCAGATACGAGTTTCAAAAACTTCGTGTCGTTCATTTGTTCGCTTGTGACGTATTCGCCGTTATAAAACAGCGCGTACGTCGTTATCGGAGTCGGCGCGCTCTGCGCGTCGGCTTTTGTTTCAATTTTGATCGCCTTGAATGGAATACTGTTTGCCTTCGCCGCTTCGTTGACTATCGGCACATATTTTGCGTTGAACGGGCATTGATTTGTGTAGTAGAGAACGTAGCCGTCGTCGTTGATATGCGGGTGTTTTGCGCATTCTTTGAACTTCGGCGGTTTGGAGGTGGGAGAAAAGGAAAGATGCCAAAGTTGAATTCCGTTGTCCGCCTCGTCGGCGACGGAAAAGCCCTTGTATTTTAAGAATTTCGGATCGGCGAGGAACGGCTTTTTCTT
>JAFXWT010000333.1 GCA_017542695.1 Clostridia bacterium | reverse complement strand
GGCAGGTCACGGACTCTTCCGCCTCTGATAAGCACAACAGAGTGCTCCTGAAGGTTATGTCCGATACCGGGAATGTAGCAAGTCGCTTCAAGACCGTTTGTAAGGCGAACACGGGCGATCTTACGGAGAGCCGAGTTCGGCTTCTTCGGTGTCGTCGTCGTAACCTTTGTGCATACGCCTCTCTTCTGCGGGGAGCTCTGATTGGTTTCAAGCTTCGTTATCGAGTTGTAACCTTTCTGAAGCACCGGCGCTTTGGATTTGTATTCGCTCTTTTCACGGCCGTTGCGGACGAGCTGGTTAAATGTCGGCATTTTGTTCCTCCTTTCACGATAAATAAAATGTGTATTTTTTACATCTTGCGGAATGCACTCCGCAGTGTTGTAAACGAAAGCTATTTAAGAGCGACACAGGCGGCGCAGTTTACGTCGATACCGCACATACGTCCAAGCTCTTCAAGTGTGTGAGTCATGTCAAGTTCCACCTCAAATTCGCGGCAGAGCTCACTCATGACATTCGTGATCTTCGCTTCCGCATCAGACGCGACGTACGCGCGTTTGACGGCGGATGACTTTATAAGTTTCTTCGATTGAGTAACGCCCGCAACAAGTATGTCGGGCACGGTACTGTCGGATGACATTATAACAGTATTCCTTTCAGCATAATAATAGGCAGAGTATGAGAGCATACCTACATATCATAAATAATACCATTAAATTGTCAAGTTGTCAACAGGATTTTTATAAAAAAATACAAGTTTTTTTCAAGTTTTTTCGGATAAAATGATGAAAAGATGATTTTGAACGTTTTTTTGCTCAAAATCAGTTGTACTTTTTCTGTCAGCGCGGCAAAAAGCAGCCGCTCATTCACGGCAATCCGTGAATGATCCCCTTTCACAGAGGCGCCGAAAATTGCACAAAAAGCAGGAGACGCTTGCCTCCTGCTTTTTATTTTGTTTTATCAGACAGCCGGTTTATCGGCCTCGGTAATCGGCTCCGCCTCGACAGACGGATCTTCCTCGACCTTTTCGACCTCTACGTCGCGATAGATCTGAAGTCCCGTGCCTGCGGGGATAAGTTTACCGATGATGACATTCTCCTTGAGACCGACAAGATGGTCGACCTTGCCCTTGATAGCGGCTTCGGTGAGCACCTTTGTCGTTTCCTGGAAGGACGCTGCCGAAAGGAACGACTCCGTCTGGAGCGCCGCTTTCGTTATACCGAGAAGGAGCTGCGTCGCCTTTGCGGGACGAACGGTTCTGTCTCCCGCCGCGATACGATCTTCGATCTTCTTGTTTTCTTCCTCGAATTCCGTGATGTCAACAACGCTGCCGATGAGCATATCCGTGTCGCCGCCGTCGTCGATGCGGACTTTTCTCGTCATCTGTCTTGCGATGACCTCGATGTGCTTATCGTTGATCTCGATATCCTGCATACGATAAACGCGCTGTACCTCTTTGATGAGGTATTCGTACGCCGCCTCTATGCCGTTGACTCTCGAAATGTCGCCCGGCGCGAAGTTTCCTTCGGTGATGGGGTCACCGCGGGTGATATACCCGCCGTCTTCGACAAGTATCTTCGTTCCGTACGGAATGGGATATACGATCTCTTCGCCCGTTTCGCTCGATGTGATGATGACG
>JAFXWT010000332.1 GCA_017542695.1 Clostridia bacterium | reverse complement strand
TTTCGGAAAACCGATCGAAGAGATATTTTTCCTCGATGACAAATGGATAATCTCGGAGACGCGCGAGGACGATGACCGCGAACTTGTCACGGGGCAGGGATTTGAAAAATATGCGGCGCTCAAATACGGCAGATTCCCGTTCGCTTTTTGCGGCGGCGAGGTCGCGGCCGTGTTCAACGCGATGCGCCTTTACGGCGAGGACGTGGGGCTCGAAAGCACGGTCGAAGAGTTTGAAAATAACAAAATGCCCGTTATGTTCGGGCTTGCCGGGACAGACGTCAAACGACTCGGCGAATATTTCGACGGTCACGGGATCGCTTATGAAAAAACGTGCGACAAAAACGCTTTTTGTGAAAAACTTACTCCCGGCAAGATATTTGTCGCGGCGTACTACGAGTGCGCGAAACGCCCGATCCATACTGTCGCGGGATTTGTTGAAAAAGAGCGGATAAAGATATACAACATCCGCAACAGCGACGCCGCGCCGACGTGCTCTGTCACGGATGAGTTTTTCGGCAAGCGATCGCTCATCTGCGGATATGTGCTGGAATAATATGTATGAAAAACTTCAAAGCGCACAGGATCGCCCTGTTTATTTGTTCCGGCGTTTTTCTCGCTATGGCGATTTTGTCGGGAGCGCTTTATTCTGCGCTTGACGGCAACGTATTGTTCGCGTTGTTATTGCCGAATTATGCGGCGATTTCGATAATATATCTTTTTGTGGCGCTTTTTTTCAAAGAAAGAACGGCAAAAGTAGCGGTTACGGCAGGATTTTTCACCATGATCGGCATTTTGACGGCGATGGTAATAATGGCGGTCGCCTTGCCGATGATAGGTTCGGTATCGGAGATGAGAGGATTAGTGCTCGTTCTCTTCGTGTGTTTTATATTCATCGGAATTTACTTTGTTATCGGATTTATTCCGAGTGAAACTTATCTTCTCGTTTTGATGATAAAACTCCGAAAAAGGAAAAATGCTCCCGAAACGGATGTATCCGCGTCAGAACAGCAATAAAAAATCCGCAGGGGCGGTGTGCCGCACCTGCGGGTTTTGATTATTCCGATAAAAGCGTCCTGTCCGACAGGGCGTTTTTGCTTTTCTCCCTGAACGAACGGACAAGGTCGTCGGGAGAGAGAGACGCGCGTGCCTCGCCCGAAACGTCAAAGACGATCTTTCCCGCGTCCATCATGACGGTGCGCGTGCCGAATTTGAGCGCGTCCGACATATTGTGCGTTATCATCATAGTGGTCACTTTTTCGCGCTCGACCGTTTTCGTCGTCAGAGCCATGACTTTTTCGACGCTCGACGGATCGAGAGCCGCCGTGTGCTCGTCGAGAAGGAGGAGCTTCGGCTTTGATATCGTCGCCATGAGAAGCGACGCCGCCTGACGCTGACCGCCCGAAAGCTGCCCCATTTTCGTTTTCATTCTGTCTTCAAGCCCCATATCGAGCTCGGACAGAATTTCGCGGAAATAATCCGTGTCGCGCCGGTTGACGGCGAAGAATGAACGCGATGAGTGCCGCCCGTAAGCGAGCGCGAGGTTTTCCTCGATCGTCATGTTCGGCGCCGTTGAGCGCAAGGGGTTCTGATACAGGCATCCGATGTTGTATGCGCGCTTGTGGCGCGGCTTATACGTGATATCGTCTCCGTCGAGAAGTATTGTTCCCGCGTCGCACATGAACACGCCGAGAATGGCGTTGAACAGCGTCGTTTTGCCCGCGCCGTTTGAGCCGAGTATCGTTATGAAATCGCCCGGGGCGACGGAGAGGGAAACATTGTCAAGCGCGAGCTTTTCGTCGGGCGTGCCTTTGAGGAACGTCTTTGAAAGACGTCTTATTTCAAGAGCCGAGCTCATTTTGCGCCTCCTTCTTTGCCGCCTGCTTGATTTTGAGCAGGCCGAGCTTTTCGCGCACCGTCGGAACCGAAAGCGCGACGATAACTATCACGGCTGATATTGCCTTGACAAAATAGCTCGGAATGTTGACCGAATACGCAAGCTGGATTATCAGACGGTAGAGCAGCGAGCCGACGACGGCGGCGACGAGCGATAGAGTGAGTTTGGCCCGCGCGCCGAAGATCACCTGCCCGATTATGACGGCGGCAAGCCCCGCGATGAGCATACCCGAGCCGGAGTTGAGATCGGCGAATCTCTGCTGCTGGCAGAGGAGCGCGCCCGAAAGCGCGACAAGCGCGTTCGATATCATCAGCCCGAATATTCTCATCCTGTCGGCACTTATCGACGATGAACGCACCATTTCCTCGTTGTCGCCGACGGCGCGGACCGAAAGCCCCGTGCGCGTCTTGAAAAACAGCGCGAGCGCGGCGACGCAAACGAGCGTTACTATCGCCGCTATGACGAGCGGAACGATGTTGTTCATCAGCTGTGCCTGCTCTCTTCCGCCGCCCGTTCCGAACATGGAGTCAAACGCCGCGCGAAGCGGGGAAAATACCGTCTTGCTGTCGGAATATGCGCCCGTGTGCGCGTCTTTGACGGTGAGGTATCGGTTCGCCTGACCGCCGAGCACGGCGAAATTGACGGTGTAGAGCGCCGTCATCGTCAGAATTCCCGAAAGAAGCTGATTTATTTTCAGCTTTGTCTGAAGGATGCCCGTGATAAATCCCGCGGCGGCGCCGGAAAGCGTGCCGAGTATGAGCGCGAGGACAGGATGACCCGATATCGTCAGCACGGCGCACACCGCCATGCCGAAAACGAAGCTCCCGTCAAGCGTCAGATCGGAGATCTTCAGTATGTTGAACGCAATGAATACGCCGAGCGCGAGCGGGGCATATATCATGCCCTGCATCAGCGCCGAGATAATAAGAGTTGTTATCGACATTTTACTTTCCGAAACGGCTTGTGCCGTCTTCTTCAACGAGAACGCTTACTTTGTTCAGCGTTTCCTCGCTTATTTTGATCCCGATCTCCTTGGCTGCTTTGAGATTTACGAACGTTGCGAACGAGTCGAGTTTCTGATACGGTATCTCGCTCGGCTTTTTGCCGCCGAGTATCTGCTCGACGATCTTTGCGACCTGGTGGCCGATCTGCACGTAATCGACGCCGGAAGAGGCGAAGCCGCCGTCGGAAACCATCGAGTCAGCGCCGCAGTAAACGGGAATGCCGGACGCGTACGCGACGCTCGTGTAAAGCGGCATCGCGGACGCTATCGTGTTGTCGGTGTTGGTGTAAAGAGCTTCGACGCCGCGCGAGATCAGGGTGTTGACCGCTGATTGAAGATCGGACGTCGTGACGATCGTCGCTTCTTCAAAAGCCATGCCTTTGTCCCCTAACAGCGCCTTTATTTCGTTCATTGTTGCGATAGAGTTCTGCTCGCTCGACGTGTATACAAGACCGATCTTCGAAACTGACGGCTGGAACGTCTTGATGAGATTCAGCACCTCTTCGGGCGGGATATAGTCGGAAACGCCCGTGATGTTTTCACATCCTTCGCCGACAAGGCCGGCCTCCTCGGGATTCGTGACCGCCGCGAACACGAGCGGAGTGCCCGTTCCGGCGTAAGCGGCTTTCGCGCTCTGCGCGTCCGGAGTGGTTACGGGGATCACGACGTCGACGTCGGTGAGGTTCGCGTATATCGACGCGAGTGTAGACGGGTCGCCGTTTGCGTTCTTTGCGATTATCTCGATGTCGTAATCGAGTTTATTCAAATCGGCGATTATCGTTTCGCGTATCTGGTTCAGGGATGTGTGGTCGAGTATCTGGACTATTGCAACTTTGATCTTCTTTTTGCCGCCGCCGCACGAAGCGAGCGCAAGGCAAATGAATGCGAGCGCCATTATGAGAGATATGATCTTAACGAATTTTTTCATGGTGATTCTCCTTACAAAATAAATCTTTAGATTATGCTTTTTATACTTTGAAAACAAGCGGAAAATAGTATCTCCCGCCATCGCGTGTCGTATGTGAAATAGATCATAACTGCCTCCTTTTTCGGAAAAAACAAAAACCGCCCTTGTTCCCATGGGGATCAAGGGCGATAATATCGCGGTGCCACCTTGTCTTTTAACTCTGCGGGATACGATCATATCCCTTGCGTCTTACGCGCGCTCACGTCGCATGATACTCGGAAAAAATCCTTTGAATGCGCCCTCCGCGGTCCATTTGACAGCTTGTTTTCTGCCCGGCTCGCACCTGCCCGGACTCTCTGTGAGATCATGACTGCCGTTATCTCCGCTTCAACGGTTTCACTATGATGAAACTATTTTATCACGAGCTTTGGAGTTTGTCAACAAAAAAATGAAAAAATATTTGTGAAAAACTCTAAAAAAACAGCGTCGGATGCGAAATTACGTATTTTTCCATTGACAAAAATCGCTTTATTGTTATAATAATTATATAAGCGCGTAATATGCGAAATATCCTTTCGGCGCCTTTTTTCCGGGCAGATCGGAATGTTTTTTCCTAAGAAAAAAATGCGCGCGAAAAGAAAAAATAAATATGGAGGAAAAACTATGAAAAAATTGCTTGCAATCGTGCTTGCTCTTTTCATGCTGAGTGCGGTGGTTCTTCTCGCTTCGTGCGAAGGGCAGAACAAGCCCGGGTCAACGACGGCCACGCAGGGCGAAGCGACAGGCGATAAAGACCCTGATGCGACGACCGCTGGCGAAAATACCCCTGCAACACAGGGCGTCGAGACACCCGCAACGCAGGAACCGACACAGAGCGGCGAAACGCCCGCAACGCAGGGCGGAACAACAGGCAGCGGTACTACACCGACTCCGGGCGGCGACGGTTACTCGAAGCCCGAAGGATACCTCGACGTTGACTTTGGCGGACGCACGTTTAACTTCATCACGACATCCGACTGGTCAGACGAGGTTGGTCGTTGGAACACGGAAAGAGAGATTGCTGTAGAGTCCCGTACGGGCGGCACGATCATCGACACTGCCGTTTACGACAGAAACGCGGTAATGAAGAAACTTTACAACTGCGAAATCAAGGCGACGGAAGGCTCGCTCACGCTTATTGAAAACGACGTCAACTCCGGAACAAACGAGTATGACTTCGGCAGCGCAGAGTATCTTCAGTTCAGCGGCAATACGAGCGGCTACTACATCAACCTGTATGACCTTGATCTTGATATGAATCTTCCCGGCTGGAACAAGTCGATGTTCGATCAGATGACAGTAAGAGACGCCAACGGCGTTGACAAACTCTACGTCCTCGACGCTGACTTCAACGTCGTGGGTTACAGAGGCGTTTGGGTCCTTTACTGCAACCTTGATCTTTACAACCAAAACTTCTCGGAAAGCATTTTCGACATTGTCAATCGCGGCGAATGGACAGTTGATAAGATGGCTGAAATGATCACGGCTGTCGCTCAGGACAACGGCGACCAGTCGTGGAAGGCAGGCGACGATACGTTCGGACTTATGTCCTCGACGTACAACTCCATCGCGTTCATCACATCAATGGGAATCAGACTCGTTTCAGTTGACGAGAACCACAACTTCTCGACAAGCGCGGATCAGATCCTTGCGAACAACGCGGTTGAAGCTATCAACAAAGCCGGCGAGCTCTACGCTCTCGACGGTATTTATGTCGGTTCGTACTCAACCGCCGCTGAAGAGCTTCAGGCAGGCAGATCACTGTTCATCGGCGAAGTTCTCGACGTTCTTGAAAGAATGAAAGACAACGAGAATCTCAATGTAACGGTACTTCCGGCTCCGCTTTATCAGGCACAGGAAGATCCGAACTATATGTTCTACGTACAGAACAAGACGTCTTACTATAAGATCTCCAAGAACGCTTGCGGCGGCGACAAGGATATGATATCCGATTTCCTCAACGTATTCGTATATCACTCCAACAAGATCGTTTACCCTGCATTCAGACAGACGTTCGGCAGCGTATACTGCCAGGACGAAAGAGCTATGGAGATGCTCGACTACATCATCGGCGGCCGCCAGTATGACCTCGGCTACTACAAGGGCAACGTTATGGGTCAGCTTCAGGAAATGATCCACAACAACAAGAACCAGATGAACAGAGCTGCCAACGCTTTCGTTAAGACGCTCAACGGTCTCATCACGGATCTTGTCGACACGGCTACAAAGAGCGAATAATATCGGTTATAGAAAAAACCGGTGGTTTCCCACCGGTTTTTTACTTTTTTTGTGAATTTTTTATAAATTTACTATTGCAAAGAGGGGGAAATTGTGATATTATTTTAGATGTAATGGTATACGTAAATATCCCATGAAAAAATAATATTTGGAGGTAACACATGAAAAGATTGCTTGCAATTATGCTTGCGGCGGTGATGCTCGTTGGGATGATACTCGTCATCGCGTCGTGCGAAAACGGCGACAAACCTGACGCAACGACGGTAGCTCCGGGCACCGATACAACGGCGACACAGCCCACAGCAACGACAGCCGGCGGAGATCAGACCTCTACGACGGCAGGCGGCGAAACACCGACAGAGCCCGTAACGACGGGCGGAGAGACGCCGACCACTCCGACGGGAACAACGTCGGGCGGCACGGTCGATCCGGGTAACGACGACGGTTATTCCAAACCGGCAGGATATCTCGACGTCGACTTCGGCGGACGCACGTTCAACTTTGTTACGACGTCTGACCGCAACGACCCCGAAGACGGATTCCGTTGGAACACCGAGAGAGAGGTCGCTGTCGAGTCCCGTACGGGCGGCACGGTCATCGACACTGCCGTTTACGACAGAAACGCGGTCATGAAGAGACTCTACAACTGCGAGATCAAAGCTGTTGAAGGCGCCGCAACGACGCTTATTTCCAACGACGTCAACTCCGGTACGAACGAGTACGACATCGGCATCTGGCAGAACCAGGGTGTTGCGAACAACAAGAGCGGATACCTTGTCAACGTTTACAATCTCAATCCCGATTTCAATCTTCCGGGCTGGAACAGAACGTTCTTCGATCAGCTGACGGTAAGAGACAAAAACGGTGTTGACAAACTTTACTGCTTCGATGCGGACTGCAACATAGTCGGTTACAGAGGGACATGGGTGCTCTTCTGCGGTCTTGAAATGTACAACGCAAACTTCTCCGAGAGCATTTTCGATATCGTAAAACGCGGCGAATGGACTGTTGATAAGATGATCGAGATGGTTTCCGCGGTCACACAAGACAACGGCGACCAGGTAATGACGGGCGGAGAAGATACGTTCGGACTTATGTCCTCGACGTATAACTCCATTGCCATTATCACATCAATGGGACTCAGATTTGTCGGCGTCGATCCCGAAACACACACATTCAACGTAAGCACCGATCAGATCCTCTCGAACAACGCGGTTTCCGCACTCGACAAAGCCATCGAGCTTTATGCTCTTGAAGGAACGTATGTCGGAAGCTACTCGCTTGCGCGTGAAGAGATCCAGGCGGGCAGAACGCTGTTCATGGGCGAAGTTCTCGACGTTCTCGAAAGAATGAAAGACAACGAGAACCTCAACGTAACCGTGCTTCCCGAGCCGCTTTATCAGGCGCAGGAGAACCCCGAGTATAAGTTCTACGTCAACACGAAAGCATCGTACTACGGCGTTTCCAAGAACGCTTGCGGCGGCGATACGGATATGATCTCCGACTTCCTCAACGTTTGGGTATATCATTCCAACAAGATCGTTTACCCCGCGTTCAGACAGGCATACGGCAGCATCTACTGCCAGGATGAAAGAGCTATGGAAATGCTCGACTACATAATCAACGGTCGTCAGTATGACCTCAGCTATCATAAGGGCACAAGCGCTATGGGACAGGTTCAGGACTTCATCCATCAGGGAAAGAACACGCTCAACCGTGCTGCAAACTCTTTCGTAAAGACACTTCAGAGCATGGTCGACACATTTATCGACGATATGACGGCGAGCGAATGATTATTTGAATACTCAAAAAACGGCGGGCAACCGCCGTTTTTTTGAGAGTGATTCTTTAATCGACCCTACCATCACAGTTATTTGCAGTGCATTGCCGCGGTTTTTCTTTTGAGCTTCGTTTCTTTTTTGCGAAATGAAAAAGGAAAATGCTTTTTTATTATTGAAAAAATAAAAAAAATATAGTATTATGTTATAAGAGACCCCATTTTATTTATTTGGAGGACGAACATGAAGAGAATAGTCGCACTAATGATCGCGGCAGTTATGCTTATCTGCACGGCGGCATTCGTCGTATCGTGCGGAAATGAGGCAACTCCCGCAAATTCGGAAAAAGAAACGACACCCGTTGCGACAGACGTGACAACGACCGCTCCCGCGTCATCCGTGGGCGGCGATACGCCGACAGAGCCCGTGACTTCGAGCGAGGCGACTACAAGTGGCACGCCGACGACTCCGACTGAGACGACGTCGGGCGGAACAACGGTCGACGACGGCGACGGATATTCCAAACCCGCAGGCTACCTTGACGTTGACTTCGGCGGACGCACGTTCACATTCGTCACAACGTCCGACTGGGCGGACGGCGTCGACCGCTTCAACACCGAGCGCGAGATCGCAGTCGAGTCGCGCACGGGCGGCACGGTGATCGACACTGCCGTCTACGACCGCAACGCAGTTATGAAAAAGCTATACAACTGCGAAATAAAGGCGATCGAAGGCTCCGCGTCGGGACTCATACAGAACGACGTCAACTCCGGCACGAACGAATACGATTTCGGCGGTCAGCAGTATCTTTGGTACACCACTAACAAGAGCGGATATTACGTCAACCTTTATGATCTCGATCTCAACATGGATATCGAGGGCTGGAACCGCGCACTGTTCGATCAAGTAACGGTAAGGGACAAAAACGGAGTCGACAAACTCTATACGCTCGACGCGGACTTCAACCTTTCCACGTTCAGAGCGACGTGGGTGATATATTGCAATCTCGATCTTTATAATCAGAATTTCAGCGAAAGTCTCTTTGATATAGTCAGAAACGGCGAGTGGACCATCGACAAGATGATGGAAATGATAACGGCGGTAGCTCAGGACGACGGCGACCAGACTTGGACGGCGGGGACCGATACGTTCGGACTTATGACAACACAGCACAACTCGATAGGACTTATCATGTCGATGGGCATACGCACGGTCACCGTCGATGAAAATCACGTGTTCTCGACAAGCGCGGAGCAGATCGTTGCAAACAACGCCGTTGAGGCGGTGACAAAGGGCGGCGAGCTTTGCAACATGGACGGAGTATATATCGGCGGATATTCCACCAACCACGAATCATACGCGGCAGGCAAGACGCTGTTTATGGGAGAGTGTATGTACCTGCTCCCGTTTGACATTCTTCAGGGAGTGAACACGACGGTCGTTCCGGAGCCGCTTTATTCGTCTGAAACTCAGCACGAATACAGATCGTACGTCAACAACAAGGGCACGACATACCTCATATCTAAAAACGCGTGCGGCGGCGACAAGCAAATGATGGCGGATTTCATCAACGTGTTTGTCTACCATTCGCACAAGATCGTATACCCCGCGTTCCTCACGGCATACGGTCAGATCTACTGTCAGGATGAACAGTCCGTCGATATGCTGAAGATAATCACATCAGGCATCAATTACGATTTCTCATATTACAAAGGCAACGTAATGGGGCTGATACAGGAAATGATGCACACGGGCAAGAACCAGCTCAGCCGCGCGGCAAATCAGTATCAGAAGTCGCTCCAGAGTCAGATAGACACGCTTGTTTCCAATATGACGGAAAGCAAATAAAATAAAAATAATATAACACGGGAGGAAAAAATGAGGAGAATAGTCGCACTAATGATCGCGGCAGTTATGCTTTTGTGCACGGCGGCATTCGTCGTATCGTGCGGAAATGAGGTAACTCCCGCAAATTCGGAAAAAGAAACGACACCCGTTGCGACAGACGTGACAACGACCGCTCCCGCGTCATCCGCGGGCGGCGATACGCCGACAGAACCGTTGACTTCAAGCGAAGCGACGACAGGCGGCACTTCGCCGACTGAAACGACGTCGGGCAGCGGCACAACGCCGTCGGACGACGGATATTCCAAACCCGAGGGCTACCTTGACATCGACTTCGGCGGGCGCACGTTCACGTTCATCACGACGTCCGACTGGTCGGACGGAATGGGCGGCTTCAACACCGAGCGCGAGATCGCAGTCGAATCGCGCACGGGCGGAACGATGGTCGACACCGCCGTCTACGACCGCAACGCCGTGATGAAAAAGCTCTACAACTGCGACATCAAGGCAGTCGAGGGCTCGCTCGGACTTATCCAGAACGACGTTAACTCCGGCACGAACGAATACGATTTCGGCGGCGCGCAGTATCTGTGGTTCAACGGAAACAAGAACGGATACTTCTTAAACCTTTACGACCTCAGTCTTGATATGAGCATCGAGGGCTGGAACAAAGCGCTTTTCGATCAGTGCACGGTCAGAGACAGAAACGGCGTCGACAAGCTCTATACGCTTGACGCGAGTTTCAATCTTTCCACGTATAAAACGGCGTGGATAGTTTTCTGCAATCTCGATCTTTATAATCAAAATTTCTCGGAAAGCATATTCGATATCGTTCAGAACCGCGAATGGACTGTCGACAAGATGATGGAAATGATTTCCGCCGTCGCGCAGGATAACGGCGACCAGACGTGGACGATGGGCGACGATATTTTCGGTCTTGCGACGACGAACCACAACTCGATCGGACTTATAATGTCGATGGGCATCCGTACGGTCGCCGTTGACGAGAACCACAATTTCACGACGAGCGTCGACCAGTTCCTCGCAAACAACGCCGTCGAAGCCATCTCAAAAGCGGGCGAAATGTACGCGCTTGACGGTGTGTTCATCGGAAGCTATACGAAGGATCACGAGGAATTCAACGCGGGGCGCGTGCTCTTCATGGGCGAGGTGCTCAATACGATCCAGATAATGACCGACATTGATGTCAACTATACGATCATACCCGAGCCGCTTTATTCGTCCGAAACTCAGCATGAATACAAGTTCTACGTCAACAACAAAGGCACGACGTATGTCGTATCGAAAAACGCCTGCGGCGGCGACAAGCAAATGATATCGGATTTCTTCAACGTGTTCGTATATCATTCGCACAAGATCGTTTACCCTGCGTTCATTACGGCTTACAGCCGCATTTATTGCAGCGACGAGCGCTCTGCCGAAATGTTCGAGATAGTGACAAAAGGCATTGAATACGATCTCAGCTATTATCGCGGCAACGTCATGGGACTGTTGCAGGATATGATCCATACGGGCAAGAACCAGCTCAACCGCGCTGCGAACGTATATCAGAAAACGATGCAGACACAGATCAATACGCTCCTTGATGTAATGACGGACAGTCAATAAAATAAAAAAGGAGGGCATTATATGAAAAAAATGATTGCGCTGATGATCGCTTTGCTCATGTTTGTCGGCGTCATAATGATCGCCGTTTCATGTGAAAACGGAGAAACGCCAGAGACAACGACAAAATCGGAGACGGTTGACACGAACAAAACATCCGCGCCGACGCCGACGGCGACAACAAAAAGCGACCCTGCCGTTTCGACGACAGAGCCGACAGGAGAAGCGACGACCAAAGACATAACGACTGCTACGACGGAAACAACGTCGGGCGGCGGGAGTGCCCCGTCCGGCGATGGATATTCAAAACCCGACGGATATCTTGACGTCGACTTCGGCGGCCGCACGTTCAACTTTGTAACGACGGCGGACGACGATACCGACCGACATACCGACGTTGAAATAGCCGTTGATTCGCGCACGGGCGGAACGGTCGTTCAAACAGCCGTTTATGACAGAAACGCCACATTGAAAAAGCTCTACAACTGCGAGATCAAAGCCATCGTCGGTCCGCTGTCGCTCATTGAAAACGACGTCAATTCCGGCACGAATGAATTTGATTTCGGCAGCGCGGAATATCTGTGGTTCACGGCGAACAAAAACGGATACTATATAAATCTTTACGATCTTGATCTCAACATGGATATCGAGGGCTGGAACAGGACGCTTTTCGATCAGTGTACGGTAAGAGACAAGAACGGCAAGGATAAGCTCTATACTCTCGACGCCGATTTCAACCTTTCGACGTTCCGCTGCGCGTGGGTCGTTCACGTGAATCTCGATCTTTATGGGCAGAATTTCACGGAGAACATTTTCGATATAGTCAGAAGAGGCGAATGGACAGTCGACAAGATGATGGAGATGGTCTCCGTCGTCGCCAAGGATAACGGAGATCAGGTCTGGACTCCGGGAGAAGATGTATACGGGCTTATGACCACGGCGCACAACGCGTTCGGACTTGTCACTTCGACGGGCATCAGAACGGTATTCTCTGATGAAAACCACAATATTTCGACGAGCGCCGAACAGATACTCTCCAACAACGCGATAAACGCCATTGACAAATGTATTGATTTATACGCAATGGACGGTGTATATATGGGCGGATACACGACGAACCAGACCGCGTTCCTCGCGGGCAAGACGCTGTTCATGGGTGAGCTGATGTGCTTTGCGGACAGGATAGGCAACGAAGCGACAGTCGAGATCAGAACTTCGTATATCCCCGAGCCGCTCTATTCGTCCGAAACGCAGGATAAATATACGACGTTCGTCAACAACAAGGGCTCGACGTACGTCGTATCGAAGAATGCCTGCGGCGGCGACAAGCAGATGATCTCGGATTTTATCAACGTCTTTGTTTACCATTCTCACAAGATCGTGTATCCGCAGTTCCTCGTTCTTTACGGACAGATATTCTCGGATGACGAAAACACCGTCGATATGCTCGACATAATACTCAAAGGGCTCAACTACGACCTTTGCTACTACAAGGGCAACGTTATGGGACAGCTTGCGGATATGATCCATACGGGCAAGAACCAGCTCAGCCGCGCGGCAAATTCGTTCCAGAAAGCTCTTCAGAGTCAGATCGACACGCTTGTCGACGATATGACGGCGAGCGAATGATCGCACAACAATAAACAAAACAAAAAATGCGGCCGCTTTGACCGCATTTTTGAAAGAAGGACAATAAAATGGACAAAGTACGGATTATTTTCATCGGTCTCGGAAATCGCGGACGGTTCCTGCTCGGCGAGCTTTGCCGCATGGACGACGTCGATATAGTCGGCGTGTGCGACGTTTACGAGGACAGAACGGAAAAAGGAAAGCAGATTGTCGAAGAGATCCAGGGGCACACGCCGTTCGCGTCGACCGACTACATCGAAGTATTCGATAACGTCAAAGCGGACGCCGCGATCACCGCGTCGTCGTGGCAGACGCACGTGCCGATCTGCATCGAGGCGATGAAGCGCGGGATGTACGCGGCGACTGAGGTCGGCGGCGCGACGAGCGTTGAGCAATGCTTTGAGCTCGTGCGCGTTTCGGAGGAAACAAAAATGCCGTGCATGATGCTCGAAAACTGCTGCTACAACGAATTTGAGATGAGCATTTTCAAAATGGTGAAGATGGGACTTTTCGGCGAGCTCATTCACGCCGAAGGCGGCTATCGCCACGACCTGCGCGGCGAGGTATCGGGCGGCAAGATCAACCGTCACTACCGACTTGACAACTACAAGCACAGAAACGGCGATCTTTACCCGACGCACGCGCTCGGCCCAATAGCCAAAACGTTTGACGTCAACCGTGGAAACAGGATGATAAAGCTCGTTTCCGTAGCGTCAAAGGCGCGCGGACTTAACGAGTACATCAAGAGCCGCGGCGGCGAGATCATGGAAAACGCCGATTTCCCGTTCGCTTGCGGCGACGTCGTGACTACGATCATCTCCTGCTCACGCGGCGAAACGATAACGCTGACTCACGACACGACGCTCCCGACACCGTACTCGCGCAGCTATCTCATTGAGGGCACGAAAGGCATCGCGTCGGAAAACAACGGCTTTTCGATCTGCGTCGAGGGCGTCACGCCGACGGACAACAGCTGGGACCCCAACAAATTCTGCAAGATATCCGATTACTACGACAAATACCGCCACCCGCTCTGGGCGGCGTATCGTGACGAGGGCGTTCATGCGGGTCACGGAGGTATGGACTATCTCGTGCTCCGCGCGTTCGTGACTTCTGTGCGAGACAAAGCGCCGACTCCGATCGACGTTTACGACACGGCGGCGTGGATGTCTATAACGCCCCTTTCGGAAGCGTCCGTCGCAATGGGAGGAGCACCTGTCGACATTCCCGATTTTACAAACGGCAGGTGGATGACGCGTGAGCCCGAGCGCCGCACGATATTCACCCTTTCAGACGTGTGCGACGAGCAGTTTGAAAATCTCGAAAAGATATAAGATAAGGTCAAGAAATGGTCACTTTTACATACAAAGATAATTCCGTAACCGTGCGCGATTTCGGAACGCGCGAGATAAAATACGCGTTTCACGACATTGACGGCACACATTCGCTCATCCGCGACTGGCCGCCCGTTATGAGCATCGTTCTCGACTACGTCAGCCGACACGGCGTTCCCGACGGGTATGACGGTGAGGAAAACGCGCAAAAGCTCATCGCGCGCGCGGGCACCGAGCCGCTCCCCGACACCGACAAATTCTGCGTTGAATCTGCGGGACTGTCGGCGCTGACTCAAATGGAATGGGCGATACGCCGCGCCATCGACGGCGGACTTTGCGATGTTGAATGCGATAAAGTCGACAACAGGGAAAAGATCGAGCGCATCGGGCGCGGCGAGGAGGTTTTCGACACATCCGACACGCCGGAGCTGACTGCGTTCCTCACAGAGCACACGCCGCGCCTGTTCAAATTCTACGAGCGGGTGCTCAACGGCTTTTGCCGTGACAAAAATCTCGCTGCGGCGCGTAAAGACCCCGCACAATTCATCGTCGACGGCTCGCCCGAATTTCTCGAATTCCTGCATGACAACGGCGTGAAGAATTATTTCGTCACGGGCGCGGTCGTCGAGAAGGGCATGGGTATGCACGAGGAGGTCGAGGCGCTCGGTTTCAGAATTGGAAAAGGCGAGATCATCGAGGATATCATCGGTTCGACGTGGACGGAAAAGCTCCCGAAGGATGTAATTATGGAGCGCCTGCTCGTCTCTCTCGGCGCAAAAGGCGAAAACGTGCTCGTCGTCGGCGACGGCAGGAGCGAGATATCCGCGGGCGTCAAAATGGGCGCGCTCTGCGTCAGCCGCCTCGGCAAGAGCGAGGACTACAAGCGCGCGCTGCATAAGCGTCTCGGCACGGATATCATCGTCGAGAGCTTCAAGGATCAGGATTTCAAAGAACTGATGAAATAAAAAAGATTGCCTTCCCTTAACGGAGAAGGCATTTTCTTTTCTTTCCCCGATGTGTTGACACATCGTTTTTTTTGATATATAATATTAACCGAAATTCATCTCTATAAAAGGAGCGTATATTATGGCAAAACTGAATGAACTGAAAAATAAGATCGGAGTCACGGGCCCCGTCGTCACGATAGTCATGGACGGCGTGGGACTCGGCTCGAACACAGAGGGCGACGCAGTATGGAAAGCGTACACGCCGACGCTTGATATGCTTATGAAAAAATATCCGTGGGTGAAGCTCAAAGCACACGGCACGGCAGTCGGTCTGCCGTCTGACGACGACATGGGCAACTCCGAGGTCGGACACAACGCGCTCGGCTCGGGACAGATATTCTCGCAGGGCGCAAAGCTCGTTTCGGAATCCATTTCGTCGGGCGCGATGTTCTCCGGCAAAGCGTGGAAAGAGATCGTCGAAAACGTCAAAAAGAACGATTCGACGCTCCATTTCCTCGGACTTTTTTCCGACGGAAACGTACACTCGCATATCGACCACCTCAAAGCTATGATCTCCGAGGCGAAAGCCGACGGAGTCGGCAAGGTCCGCGTTCATATCCTGCTTGACGGCCGCGACGTCGGAGAAACGTCGGCGCTCGATTACGTCCGTCCGTTTGAAGCGTTCCTCGACTCGCTTCGCGCGTCCGATTTCGACGTTATGATAGCGTCGGGCGGCGGCAGAATGAAGATAACGATGGACAGATACGAGGCAAATTGGAAAATGGTCGAGGACGGCTGGCACACGCACGTTCTCGGCGAGGGCAGACAGTTTTTATCCGCCGAAGAAGCGATCACAACTTACAGAAACGAAACGGGCGCGATAGATCAGGACCTCCCCGCGTTCGTCATAGCAAAAGACGGCAAACCCGTCGGCACGGTTAACGACGGCGACAGCGTCGTGTTCTTCAATTTCCGCGGCGACCGCGCCATCGAAATTTCCAAAACGTTCGAGGGCGGCGCGTCGTTCGACAAATTCGACCGTGTACGCACGCCGAGCGTCGTATACGCCGGAATGCTCGAATACGACGGCGATCTGCACGTTCCGTCCCGCTATCTCGTCTCGCCTCCGCACATTACGAATACGCAGGGCGAGTACCTCGCCGACACAGGCGTGACGCAGTTCGCCATCTCCGAAACGCAGAAATACGGCCACGTGACGTATTTCTGGAACGGCAACCGCAGCGGCAAATTCGACGAAAAGACGGAAACGTACGAGGAGATCCCCTCCGATATTGTTCCGTTCGAGCAGCGCCCGTGGATGAAGTGCGCGCTCATTGCCGACAGACTCATCGAAGTCATAAAGTCGGGCAAATATAAGTACATCCGCGCCAACTTCCCGAACGGCGACATGGTCGGCCACACGGGCAACTACGAGGCGACGATCTGCTCTATGGAGGCGCTCGATCTCCAGATCAAACGTATCATCGATGTCGTCGACGAAGTCAAAGGGGTGGCGATCATCACCGCCGATCACGGCAACGCCGACGAGATGTTCGAGTACGACAAGAAAAAGGGCGCGGTCAAAACGAACGCCGACGGAACGCCGAAGGCAAAAACGAGTCACACGTTGAATCCCGTTCCGTGCGTCATCTACGACAACTTCTACTCAGATAAGTACACGGTGAAGTCGGGCGCGTTCGGTCTCTCGAACATCGCGGCGACGACGGTCAATTTCCTTGGCTACGAAGCGCCGTCGATGTGGAACGAATCGCTCATCGAAATAAAGTAAAATCGCGGGGAGGCGCCGCCTCCCCGTACAATACATATTAAGGAATAAAAATGGCAAAAGAAAAACGAAACGTAAAGATCGTTGCCGACTCGCGCATCGAGCGCGCCGACGACGACAAGGAAAGCATAATTTTTTCCGCCGACGGCACGATCGAGGACGACGGCGAAAAGATAACGGTCAGATACACCGAGCCCGGCAACGAGGATATCAGGGAAACGAAAAACGAGGTCTCGTTTTTGAAGGATCGCCGCGAGGAAGTCACGATCTCCCGCCGCGGAGGAGTAAACGCCCTTATGATGTTCAAAAAGGGCACCCGCTGCAACTGGCAGCACGACGTCGGGTTTATGAAGATCGACCTCTGCACGAGCACGACCGCCCTCGACAACACGATAAGCTACAAAAGGGGCGGTGCTTTCGGAGTCAGTTACATCATGGAGAGCAACGGCATCGAAATGCAGAAAGTCAAACTGACGCTTACTGTAAAATAAAAAAACCTTACCTTTGGGCGTTGCCTGAAGGTAAGGTTTTTGTTTTTATTCAGTGAATAGCGGCGTCGAATAATACCTGTCGCCGCTGTCAGGCAGGAGCGCGACGATCGTCTTTCCCGCGTTCTCCTCGCGCTTTGCGAGCGCTATGGCGGCACAAAGCGCCGCGCCCGACGAGATACCTACGGAAACGCCCTCTTTTCTTGCGAGCAGCTTCGACGCGGCGAACGCGTCGTCGTTGGGAACGGGTATTATCTCGTCGTAGATTTTCGTGTTCAGCACGTCGGGAACAAATCCCGCGCCGATGCCCTGTATCTTGTGCGGGCCTGCCGCGCCGCCGGAAAGAACAGGCGACGTTTGGGGCTCGACGGCGACGACCTTGACAGCGGGATTTTGCTCTTTGAGATATTCGCCGACGCCCGTTATCGTGCCGCCCGTGCCGACGCCCGCGACGAAAATATCGACCTTGCCGTCGGTGTCGCGCCATATTTCCGGTCCTGTCGTCGCTTTGTGTGCGGCGGGATTGGCCGGATTGATAAACTGACCGGGGATAAAGCTGTTCGGCGTCTCCTTTGCCAGCTCCTCTGCTTTCGCAATGGCGCCCTTCATCCCTTTCGCGCCCTCGGTGAGCACGATTTCGGCGCCGTAAGCTTTCAGAATGTTGCGGCGCTCGACGCTCATCGTTTCTGGCATGGTAAGAATTATGCGATATCCTTTCGCGGCGGCGATCGACGCGAGACCTATCCCCGTATTGCCGGACGTGGGCTCGATAATGACGGACGTGGGGCAGAGGAGACCTTTTTCTTCCGCATCCTCAATCATTGCTTTCGCAATCCTGTCTTTAACGCTCCCCGCGGGATTGAAGTATTCGAGTTTGAGAAGTATCGACGCTTTGAGTCCGAGCGCCTTTTCGAGATTTACCGCCTCAACGAGCGGTGTGTTTCCGATGAGCTCCGTCGCTCCTTTGTATATTTTTGACATGGTTTTTCTCCTTTTCATTTTTAATATCATACTTGTTTGGTAGGTATTATATCACAACGCTTTGCGTTTGTCAAGAAGTTTTTTTCATCAAAATAATTTTATGTTGATTTTTTCGAAAAAACGCATTATAATTAAATCAGAAACAAAAAAGCGAGGACTTCAAAAATGAAAATACCGAGAAGCGAACATCCGAAGCCGCAGTTCATGCGCGACACTTGGCAGAATCTCAACGGAAAGTGGCTCTTTTCGATCGACGGCGGCAAAAGCGGCGTTGCCCGCTCAATGCACGCAAAAGAAGGGGAAAAGGAATACGACAAAAAGATAATCGTCCCGTTCTCTCCCGAAAGCGAGCTGTCGGGACTTAACATCAAAGATTTCATGGAGTGCGTGTGGTACCGCCGCTCGTTCGATCTTGAAAAGATCGACGGGCGCGTCATACTTCATTTCGGCGCGTGCGATTACAGGACGACCGTCTGGATAAACGGAGAAGAAGCGGGATATCACATCGGCGGTTACGTTTCGTTCTCGTTCGATATAACGCAGTACGTGAAAGCTGGCGAAAATCTGCTCGTAGTTCGCGCCGAGGACTATCAGCGAAGCGGAAAACAGCCGAGCGGCAAGCAGTGCAACGCATATAATTCCGAGCGGTGCAGCTACACGCGCACGACGGGAATATGGCAGACGGTGTGGCTCGAATTCGTGCCCGACGCATATATCAAAAGCGTGAAAATGACGTCCGACTGCGAGCATTCGTCGCTCTACATCGACGCGTATTGCCTGAATGCCGACAAAATGACGCTCACCGCCGAGGCCTCTTTCAAAGGCAAGCCCGTCGGCCGCGGCAGCGCCACGGTCGTCGGCAGAAACGCGACGATCACGCTCAAACTTTCAAAGCTTCACCTCTGGGACCATGAAAACCCGAACCTTTATGATATTGTTTTCACTCTCGGAGACGACAAAGTGAAAAGCTATTTCGGAATGAGAACGCTCTCGTATGAAAACGGCAGATTCCGCCTGAACGGTAAATCGGTTTTCCAGCGCCTCGTGCTCGATCAGGGATTTTATCCCGACGGGATAATCACCGCGCCGTCCGACAAGGCGATGATAAGCGACATCAAGCTATCTAAATCGTTCGGTTTCAACGGCGCTCGTCTTCATCAGAAGATTTTTGAAGAAAGATTCCTCTACCATTGCGACCGCCTCGGGTATCTCGTCTGGGGCGAGCACGCGAGCTGGGGACTCAACACGTCAGAGCCGACGGCGTGGCAGGGATTTGTTCCCGAGTGGACGGAGGAAGTGAACCGCGACTATAACCACCCGTCGATCGTCGGTTGGTGTCCGCTGAACGAATCGAGCAAATTCCAAAGCAAAGAATTCGTCCATTACCTCGTCGATCTGACTCACTCGCTCGACAGAACGCGCCCGTGCATCGACGCGTCAGGCTGGTGGCACGAGGGAACGAGCGACATTTTCGACTATCACGAGACGGAGCGCGATTATGACGCGCTTCACGCCCGCTACGATCCGCTGATGCGCGGCGAGGACGTCGAGCTGCCGAAATCATTCCCCGGAAAGCCCGTGTTCATCAGCGAAATGGGCGCGATATGGCTCATTGAGCCGGGAGGTCCCGAATGGTGCGTCAGAGAAAAAATGGCCGCCGACGTTGACGATCTCGTCCGTCAGATAAAGAACACTTGCGAAACGTTCATGTTCAACAACACGATCTGGGGCTTCTGCTTCACGCAGTTTACCGACGTCGAGCAGGAGAAAAACGGCATTTGCCGCTACAATCGAGCGCCGAAGGTCGATCCCGCGAGAGTGAAAGAAATACTTTCTCAAAAAGCGGCAGTCGAGGACTGATATAAAAAAGCGGAACTGAATAGTTCCGTTTTTTTATGATAATATATCGAGCAGATCGTGCGGCGACTCGGCGAACGTTTCGCCGCCGGTTTCTTTGAGAAAATCTCTGTCCCTGAACCCCCAAAGCACCGAAACGCACGGCAGGGAGGAGTTCTGTGCCGTTTTGAGATCGACCTCGGAGTCGCCGACGTACACCGCGTCGTCAGCCGACGCGCCGAGCTCGTCAAGCGCCAGAAAAACCATGTCGGGCGCGGGCTTTCTTTTTATTCCCGCCCGCTCGCCTATCGCTATGTCGACGACGTCGGAAAAGAATTTTTCATTCAGTTCTTTGACCGCGGAATCTATCTTGTTTGAAACGATCGCCATTTTGAACCCGCGCTTTTTGAGTTGTTTCATCAGCGATATTACGCCGTCGTATGGGCGCGTGTTGTCAAGACAATGCGCGTCGTAGTGCTTCTTGAAGATCGGTATCATTTTGTCGATCACGTCGGGCGGCGTGCCGAGGGGTGTCATTTTTTCAAGCGCGTATCTTACCCCGTTACCGAACGCCGACCTGTATTCTTCGACAGAATGAGTCGGAAAGCCGAATTCTGTCATCACGAAGTTCATCGACAGAGTAAGATCGTCGAGCGTGTTCAGCACCGTTCCGTCCATGTCGAATATTATCGTTTTTCTGTTTTTGAATATATCAGACATATCACGCCCACCCGAATTTATCTATACCCGCGCCGAGACGCGCTTTCATCAATTCAAAAACGTTTTCCATTTGTTCACCTCAAAACTCCGTTCTGAAACGCAGAACGGAGTTGTCTTTTTAATTCAGTTTTTTCAGCCACTCGTCAAAACATTCGGGCTTTGACGTAAATCGCAGTTCAAACGTGCCGTCGGATGTACCTATCACCTTTGCGAACAGCTTTTCACCGATGTCGATCTCGATGTTGTCGAACACTTTGATCAAAGCGTCGGTGCTGATCTTCGCCCCGTCGGACGACACGGCTTCAACGCGCGCCGTCAGCACTTCTTTCGACGTGTGTTTTTCTTTGATGAGCGAAAAACTTATCTCATGCTTGCCCGTGAGCTTTCGCGCGCGTTCCGTCTCGGTCGTAAAACGGACGTTATACGGTGCGCCTATTGCCGTAACG
>JAFXWT010000331.1 GCA_017542695.1 Clostridia bacterium | reverse complement strand
TACGGCGCGCCGACGTTCTCGTGGACTGCGACGAGCAACGGCTACACCGTGACCGCCGAGTTTGTCTGCGTCCATGACGCAAATCATAAAGAAAACGTCACGGCAAATGTCGCGTCTGCAGTGACCGATCCGACGTGTGAAAAAGACGGATTTACAACGTACACGGCAACGGTCGTATTCGGCGACAAGCAGTATTCGGACAAAAAAGTCGTCGTGGATGAAAAATCAGCACTCGGACACGATTACGGCGCGCCGACGTTCTCGTGGACTGCGACGAGCGACGGCTACACTGTGATCGCCGAGTTTGTCTGTACCCATAACGCAAGTCACAGAAAAGAGATCGCGGCGGATGTTTCCGCGGTTGTGACCGAGCCCACGACCGATACCGACGGATTTACAACGTACACGGCGACGGTCGTCTTTGACGACAAAGAGTATTCCGACGAGCGAGTTGCAGTAGATGAAAATTCAGCTCTCGGCAATGCTTACTGCGAGCCGACGTTCATGTGGACCGAAACGGCCGACGGCTACACTGTGATCGCCGAGTTTGTCAACGAGCATGACGCAAGTCAAAATGAGATCGTCAACGCTGAAGTCAAGGTAGTCGTGACAGATCCGACTTGCGAAAACGACGGATTTACAACGTACACGGCGACAGTCGTCTTTGACGGCAAAGAGTATTCCGACGAAAAGGTGGTTGTGGATGAAAAAACGGCTCTCGGACACGATTTCAGTCAGTATTATGAGGGCTCGAACGAACAACCCACGTTCGTATGGACGAAAGAAGCAGACGGCGGATATACCGCTGTCGCGGTATTCTGTTGTAAGAACGATCTTTCGCATACGATTGAGGTCGACGCGGAGATCGGCTTTGAAGACGGAGTTGACTGTACCGAAGGCGGAATTATGTACTACTATGCCTCGGTGCTCTTCAACGATTGTCATTATACCGATGAAAAGCAAGTCGCGGTCGGGCCGGGACACAAGCTCATGCCCGTGTTCCATTGGATAATCGGCGAAGAAACCTTTACCGTTGAGTTCTATATGATCTGCGAAAGAGGCGATTATCATACCGATCCGATATCTGTTGACTTGGTGACGACCGAGGAAGACGGTTACACGCTCTACACCGCAACGGCCGTTTATGAGGACGTGGAGTATACCGAAAGCAAGAAAGTCATCAAGAATACGGAAAAGCCGCTTGAGGTCGGCGCGACATACAAAATAGGCGATACGATCTCGATCAGCGGAACGGTCTACTTCTCCGACGGATATGAAAGCGCAAAGCGCACGAGTATGTCAGGTTCCACGCCTATCATCGGCGTCGGATCAGAGGACGGAACGCAGGCGTCGTACGACGCTGTCATACTTCAAAACGATCTGTTCGTTCGTATAGATGATTTCGGAGCGGCGGCGGGTGAAACGCCGGAGTGGCTGTTCACTTCAAGCGACAGCGAGATCGTCGGTGTGAAAATTACCGGCGGCTCCGGAACTGCGGAAGATCCGTATACTCTCACCCCCGTTTACGGCGTGAAAGTTACGTATGAAGCAAACGACGGTGTATTCAATATAGCTGAGGGCTATTCCGTAACACAGTACTACACAGAGCAGGAAGTGAGCGACGGCATTTACGCCGTTCCGATTGCCGAAAACCCCGAGGCGAGCGGAAGACTCTTCATCGGGTGGTTTACCGACGAATATGCGATAGAGAAGTTCGATTTTGATAAGACCCCGATCACCGAAAGCATTATTCTTTATGCCGGTTGGATAGCCGTATAAGAAGAAACGGCGATCAAGACTCAATAAAAATATCGCGGCACCGCATCGGCGGCGCCGCGATATTTTTTTGCCTTCGTTCATTTTTTCGAAAACGCCGCAAGCGTACACTTGAATTATTGTCGCGGCAAATATGAATAAAATCGCCGTTTTGGAGAAGAATACTCGTGTAAGTCAAAAATTACTTTTTTAGACGAACAAAAACGGAGGATTTATATAAATGAAAGCAACAGGAATAGTAAGAAGGATAGACGACCTCGGACGCGTCGTCATTCCGAAGGAAATACGCCGCACCATGCGTATCCGCGAGGGCGACCCGTCACTGATAACGTTGACCCCGTATGACCGTTTTTGTCTTGCAATTCTCGATTTCGGGGCGAGGGTAGGAATAAAATAAACGCGGGCGCTCTATGTCCCAAATGAAAATGAAAACACATCCATCTCACGGCTCTTGAACAAGAGCCAGACAATCTGTTTGCCTTTCGGCTTGACTTTCAGCTCGGCGGTTTTCGTTTCATTTTTATCCGAATCAAAGCAAATCGACGCTATTCTCCCGTCGCGTTCCGTCATGAGTATGACCTCGCCGCATCCCATCGCTTTTACGGAAATCGTTTTTGCTCCGGCGCCGAAATCGACGGCGCGGTATTCAGCCCACGCTTCCGCCCGGCTTCCGGATCCGCAAATTTTCAAAAGCTCAAAGCCCGGACGCTCGTTGTCGGGCACAATATAAAGATCGCCCATCATACGGCATGCGAGCGAAGCGTCGACTTCACAAAATGCGTTAATTTCATCGTCTGCTCCGTGTGATGTCATTTTCACCTCGGGGATAGATCCGTCGAGAAGTATTTCTATCGGCTCGGCGCACATGCGGCGCGATGTGCGGCTGTTTTGGCTTGAACGGTGATAAAACACAAACCATTTGCCGCAAAACGACTGAATTGAGCCGTGATTGTTCCATGTCTGCGGGTCGCACCCCGTATTATCAATGATCACGCCGCCCTTTTTGTACGGACCGAGCGGCTTGTCGGAGACGGCGTAAGACATACAAGTCGCCCTGCCGCGCGAAATATCCGTGTATACAATGTAATACTTCCCGTTGATTTTACGCAGGGACGCTCCCTCGTGGAAGCCGTGCTTCTGCTCGGTCAGAACATTGTCCGTCAGTGTGCTCTCGTCAATTTCCGACATGTTGTCTTTTAGCTTTGCACCGCGAAGATGGAACTGTCCCCATAGGTAATACGCCTGCCCGTCATCGTCCACAAACACGGTCGGATCAATTGAGTCGCCGTCAGCGCGATTGATTTTGCGCACGTCGCCATAAGGTCCCTCAATCTTCTCCGATGAAGCGACCGCCTCAAAACAGTTGCTTCCGCATATGTAAAGATAGTACCTGCCGTTCTTGAACGCAATGTCCGGCGCATACAGAAGCGCGTTCGGCGCCCACGAAATCGACGGATCGTCGTGCGTGTGTCGGAACACCGCGCCGTGATCGACCCAATTAACGAGTTTCGGATCGTCGGTAGACCAGATATGGTATTCTCCGCTGCAATAGTTTTTATTTCCCGAAATATCGGTTGAGCCGACGAGATACAGCCGCCCTCCATAAACGTGCGCCTCGCCGTCCGCCATGAAAAAGTTGCGAGGTAAAATCGGATTCATATACTCATCTCCTTAAAAAACAGATTCTACTTTCATCCATTCGCCATATCTTTTATCATCTTGCAAAACATCAAACGCGCCTCTGCAAAGCCGCATTTGCTACAGGATTGTTTTCTTATACCGCCTTTTAAGAAAGTCCTTTCCGTCTTTGAAAACAATGATTTTATTCTCCAAGGTGAAGCCATTCTTTTCAATCACTCTTGCGGATGCAAGGTTATCATCATTACAAGTGATGAGCACGGGAGAAATGTGCATTTCTTTTGCCTTATCAAGCGCCAGCGCCAACATTTTTGTTCCATAACCACGGTTCCACTCCGAATAACGAACGCCGTATCCGATATGACCGCCGCGCTGCGCCAACTTCTATACCAATTTGTTTTCTGCTAAATTCGCTCCCAGAAATAACTGACGTAAATCCACTAACAGTACCATCTTTTTGAGACGAATCATTTGTATCGTGAATCGCCGTTATTTCAGGATTTACAGGGCTTGTCCTGATATAGACAGTGTTATCTCGTTCTTCGACTTTGTTTCCATCAACATCAACATAACTAAATGCTTTAAGCCCGCTCGGATCCCATGCATTAACAGGGTTGTCCCCGCAATACGCATAGAAATTCCCACCATGCCTTATCGGATCTTCTTGCGTAAACCTGCCAATACTTGCATTGTAGTTACGCGCGCGAAGATACAGTGTGCCGCTGACTTTGTCATAATATTCTCCACAATATCTGAACGGGTTAGCATCGGTGGCGTTGATGTTCTGCTCTTCGCCGAAAGCATAATTGGACTACCGCCCCACCGAAAGCAATTTGCTTTCGGTGGGGCTTTATCTGTTTTTTCAATTTCCGAAGCGTGTATTGGTTCGCCATCTTCGCGATTTGTATTTATCAATTCCACCCAAGTTATAATCAAAATAACGTTGAAGAACTATTTCGTCGAGTGTTTTTCCGAATTGCTCCCAGAAATGATTGATAAAATAAACTGACGCACCTTTTGATTTTTCATCATACTCGATTTCGGGAGGTTTTGCATCAGCGAAGTTGCCGAGGTATATCAGCTTTTCGGGGATTTGTTTTTTTGATGTCGTTATTATCGACATATGAAAAATCGGCAACAGACCGCATTCGTCTTTTTTCATATCATTTATTTCGGTTTCGATTTCTTTTATTTGCTCGGCGGTAAAAAGCGAAAAAATCGAGTTTAACTTCAAATAACCCGGATCGGTGAAAAAAGTTTGTACATATTCAAGTCGATCATATTCCTCAGTGCTCTTTGGCAATGAGTCGTTCTCGGTAATTTTGATATACACCTTTGGGATCACGTGCCCTGGATGCCATTTTGATTCTCCGATTTTTCTGAATATCAAATATTTCCCGTAATACCCGGTTTTGACAGACGACATACATTCTATTCGATAAGCAAATGTGTCTCCGATTTTCCACTCGCACTTAAACAGCCGACTGTGTTTCACTTTTTTCAGCGGCGGCTGCGGCGATTCAATCTTTTTCAGAACTCTGTCAAGTTCTTTTTTTCTCGCGGCTTGTGAAACATCGTCGCCATTCCACAAATACAGATCGGCTCCGTTAAGTATCACGTCTTTCGCTTTTTTCAGCACGTCGTCTGAAAGACGCCCCCATTCCCATTCCGTATCCGCCAAAGCTATCCAAAATACGCAATAATCAAGACTGTTTCCTGAAAGCACGCTTGATTCTTTTTCTATCGCTTCGACGATTTCATCATAGGTTTTGTTTTTCTTCATGAAATCTTCGTACATATCTTTAACGTCAAGCGCAATGTCATTATCATAAAGTCCCGTTCCGAATACTCCCATGGTTATCCTCCTTCAATCCAATTCAAAACCGAATTTGTTATTTGATTATCCAAATATGGCAATGATTCGAGAATTAGTTTTTTATATGCATCCCAATATATAGGATTAATGCCATTTATTTGATTGTTCATTTTGTTAAGTGTATTAATTGTATGATAAGTAAGCATTTCCGCTTGTTCTATTGCACGGGCCTCTTGATATGTATAAAAACCTTCTTTTACATGCATTTCCAGTGCTGATCTAAAAGGATTTTTGGCATGTGCTTTTGCTCTTGCAACAACATTCTTTGTGCGCCCAACATATTGAACAACACCATTATTATCAATTAAATGGTAAATTTGATATATTCTTGATTCAGCTTTTACACTGCCATTAGATGTTTGAGATTTTACAATTCCTTTTTCAAATACTGTTCTTATGAATGCAAATATTATGGGAATTAATTCAACAAAGTATTTACAGCCCTCAACTATAACATCCCAAATTTCTCCCCAAAAATCACCTATCCCTATCGGGACACCACCGCCGCCTCCGCCAACTTCTATACCAATTTGTTTTCTGCCAAATTCGCTTCTTGAAACCCCGGAAGCATCAGAAATAACTGACGTAAATCCACTAACAGTACCATCATTTTGAGACGAATCATTTGTATCGTGAACCGCCGTTATTTCGGGATTTACAGGGCTTGTCCTGATATAGACAGTGTTATCTCGTTCTTCGACTTTGTTTCCATCAACATCAACATAACTAAACGCTTTAAGCCCACTCGGATCCCATGCATTAACAGGGTTGTCCCCGCAATACGCATACCAGTTCCCACCATGCCTTATCGGATCTTCCTGCGTAAACCTACCTATTGTCGCATTGTAGTTTCTCGCGCGGAGATAAAGCGTGCCGCTGACCTTATCGAAATACTCGCCACAATACCTGAACGGGTTGGCGTCGGTAGCGTCGATATTCTGTTCTTCACCAAATGCGTTGTAGGTATACGTCTTTGTGACTGTGCCTGTCGCATTTGTCAGTGCAACAACATCACCGTGACCGTTATAGCGGTAATACTGCGTTGTAGTTCCGATAATGCTGTAAATGAGATTCAGCGCTCTGAAATACTGCTTGTATGTACTTCCCGTGATATCTCCGACGATATTACCATTGTCCCAAATATGCTTTGTGTTGCCAATGGAATGGCGCATTCCGTCGGGGCGGTATGTTGTAGTTGTATACACGCTTCCGTCGGGGGTATAGGTCTTTTGCCTATTGAACAGATCATACGTATACCCGCCCGCAAAATTACCACCGACGTATGTCGAAATGGTGTTGCCGTTGTTGTCGTAATTGTATATGGTCACAACGCCGCTCGCCGTGTGCGATGTGAGGCGGTTATTGAGGTCATACGTATAAGTGACCGTCGCATTGCCTCTGCTTTGGGTTAGTCTATTGCCTCTATCATCATACGTGTACGTCAGCGTGCTGTTGTTGTTCGTTCCCGTGATCGCTTCGCTCGTCAGCCGCCCGAGATCGTCATAGAGGTATGTTGTTACCTTGCCTGTGTTCTCGGTATCCGTAGCAGCATTTCCATTCGGATAGTACGTGTACGCCGACGAGGACGTGAGCGTTGCGCCCGTGTAGTTCTTGATCGTCTTTACAAGCCCGCCGGATGTGTAGGTATACTGTGTACTTGTGTTGTTCGAGTTCGTCGCCTGAGTCACTCTGCCGAGCGCGTCATAGGTGTACGTTACAACGGGGCTTTCGTCAAGCACTTCGTGGTGAACGGTGTAGGGCACCATTTGCGTCTGCCCTGTCGGTACATATCCTGTATAGTTGTAATTTGCGTTCCCGATATACAGCGCGCCGTTGTAATAGCATGGGTGAAGGAACAATGTATAAATAACCGTTCCTGTTGATTCGAATATATAGAACGGGTCTGAGTCGTTGTGTGCTTCGTAATCAGCATCTGTCGTTATCGATATTGGTATTTGAGGCGAACCGTTTGATCTCTGCAAATATCCGCCCGACGATGTGCTGATATTGCCCGTCATGTCAAACAGATATTCTCCGTCATCGTTCAAATCAAGATCAAACAGCGTACTGTCAAACCATATTCCCGTATGACTATATGCGGGATATCCCGTATATGTCGTGTATGTGCCGAGGATCGTCCCGTCGCCGTATTTGATCCTGTATGCGTCGACGGTCGTCGGACCTGTGACATATATCACGACTTCTTCTTCTCTGTAGAGCGTTTCGTCCCAGCTGTTATCTATGATGTTTCCGCTCTCGGTCATATTCCCGATGGCGTTGTATTTGTAATACTGCCACGAGATGACGCCGGTTCCGCGTGTTATCTTGTACGTCGATCTTAGATTTCTTGCGTCATATGTGTATTCGCTGAGAACAGTCTGCGCGCCGTCTGTCTCGGTTTCGCTGAGAACGTTGCCTCTGTTGTCGTATTTGTACATCAGCGTCACGCCGCCCGACGTTTCGGAGCGAATAGCGCCCGTCGCGGTATAGGTATATGCGAGCGATACGGTCGTTTCACCCGTCTTTGTCGCGGTCTTTGAACTAATGACGCCGGGCGCAAGATACGTATACGTCGTTGTGACGCCGTTGCGATCGACAGACGACGTCAGCATCCCTCCGATGTTATACGTATACGTTTCCGTTTGGTTCAGCGCGTCGGTGATCGACGTATTGTTGCCGAAACGGTCATATCCATATGCAATTGTAGCATTTCCCGTCGTGCTTGTCAAGACTTGCCCGCGAGCGTCGTAGGTGTAGCTCGTCGAGGACGCGACAGTCGAGCCGTCATATGACGAGGTCGACAGAACGCGGTTCATTACGTCGTATGTGTTCACCGTGCGGCTGAACGATGACGCGCCGTTCTGAACCTTTGTTTCGGTGACGTTGCCCGCCGCGTCGTAGTATGTCTTGGTAAGCGCCGTTACGCCCGTGTCGACGGGCGCTGTCGCTGTCAGAACTCTGCCGAGAACGTCGTAGGTGTACGTTGTCACGTTTCCGAGTGCGTCGGTGACCGTGAGCGTTCTGCCGAGAGAGTCGTAGACGGTTGTTGTCGTTGCGTTCAGCGCGTTTGTTACGGCAACTTTTCTTTGGGTGGGGGTATACGTATACGTCGTAATATAGTTTGCGGGATCTGTTTTCGTAAGAACATTACCAAGGTAGTCGTATGTATACGTCGTTGTCGACGTGCCGACTGTCGATGAAGTTACTCTGCCGAGGCAGTCGTATACAGTCACGGTCGATATCGACGGCGCGTTCGTGTCGCCGACGACAGTTTCCGTGATCTTATGCTGTTCGGGTGTGTAAGTATACGTCTTTTTCGAGATGAGCGTATTTGATCCGTTTCTGACCTGCTCCGCCGTTACCCTGCCGAGAGCGTCGTATGTGTATTCCTTGTATGAGTACGGCGTGACATCCATACACGTATACTCTCGGTACACTCTGCTGAATGAATCGTACTCGGTTCTTCTGAGAACGGTCGATGTCTGTACATCTGTAACTGATACAACGTCTCCGAGCCCGTTGTACGTTGTCATCAGCGAAAGCCCCGAAACATCTGTATGTGTGACAGTACCAGCAGAAGCCGAGTACGTATATGTTTCCGATGTGTTATCGGGATATGTTACCGACGCGAGTTTGCCTTCGGTGTTGTACGTATACGACGTTGTATTGCCGAGAACGTTCGTTTCGGACGTCACCCTTCCGCAAAGGTCGTATGTTTTCGATGTGGTAATATCGGATTGCGTTACACCGTCCGCATCTTTAATGCCCGTTACGGTTACCGATGTGCAGTATACGTTATCCATATTTATCCCCGCAGGACGGGTGACGTTATCCGTATACGAATAGCTCGTCACAGCCGTCTCGTTTCCGGGATAGATATAGTCTGTTTTTGTCAGGACGTTGCCGCAAGAGTCGTATGTATACTCCGTGCGGGAAAGCTCCGTATTTCCAATCATCTTGACCGATGACGCTATCGCTTTCCCGTTTTGGGTAAGTGTGTTGGTTTCCGTTATCAGTGTCGTTGCGTTTTGATAATATGATTTTGAGAGAGGGATAGAATACGTGCTGTCGTATGTGTACGTCGTCTTGTGCAGATTATCGGTATTGCCGCTTGCCTGCATATCGTAAAACGCCGTCACGTTACCCTTGTTGTCGTATTCGTAATATTCCGTACCGTAACTTGAAAGTGAGCTTACAGTCTTTTTGATCGGCAAAAGTTTCGTTCCGTATTCGTATATCGTATGTGAGATGGTCGTGCTGCCGATCATCGCTTTTTCCGATATCAAACGTACATTTTCGTTATACGTGTATACCTTCTTTCCCGTGCCTGTCGCGGCGGTCACCGTGTAAGTATACGGCGTTGTCGAGGGATACTGCTCGTGAAGTGTTCTTTGATAATACGCGTTCTGCGCCGTTCCCGTATACGAATATGTAGTTGAAGTTTTGTTTGTTCCGCCGATTTTATCCGTCTTTTTTGATACAACATAGTATCCCATTGTTCCCGCGCCGTAGGGCGCTGTTTTTTGCGCATATGAAAAGGAAGTACTGTCTCCGTTTGGCATCGTGACTTCACTTAAAAGCGCCCATATTGTTGACAAACCGGTCGAATTTTCAAGGTAATTAAACGAAGCTGAAGAATTTGTATATGTAAACGAGTATGTTTCTCCCGCTCCATATGATACCGAGCCGATCCTTTTGTTTTCATATCCTGTACCGCTGATCCCTATTTCTACTGTTCGACCGTCAGGAGAAGTTACGGTTATTGTATTCGACGAAACAGAAACATTGATCTCACGTCCCGTTTCATCGTATATTTTCGAGATCATACCTGCCGATGTGAAATCATAGAATATTTTGTTTCCGAATCTGTCTTCTTTTTGAATCACCGCGCCGTCGTTATCGAAGTAGTATTTCGTGCCGTCTTTTATCGTAACGAGACGTTTCGCGGTTCTGTTGTTTACGGTCGTGTTGACTGTACTGACTGAAACGCTGCTCACGCCGTGGTTGAGCACGGTACACCCGCGAAGCTGATATGACGAACCGTCATCAAGCGTGAGAATAGAATATTGGCTCGTATTCGTCGTATCTCCGTTGCCTATCGCGCTGTCGAGCTTTTCTATCGCGGGGATATTGAATCTCCATCCCGGCGCGAGACCGACCTCCGCTGACGACGGGTTTTTGTCTCTGACATATTCCACCGGATAACTGATATTTCCGTTATCAAGTATGACGTCATAATATATTTCGTATGTATATCCGTCATTTCCGATCGTTCCCATATAGTCCGGCAAATCGGGATAATTGTTGTTGCTCATAAACGCCAGATACTCGCTCTCGCTCGAAAAAATGAATTCTTCATAATTGTCATAGAATTCTTCGAAAACATATTCGGGTGTATAGCGCAGTATAAAGTCGCCCTTCTTTGCGAAATATTCGTCCGTGGGCACATTTTCCCAATGTTTTTCTTTTGTTTCGCTGCTCGATGAATCGTATAAAAGACTTATGCTCGCCCCGATCCCGCCTCTGCCCGTAAAGTTTGCAAGGGGATATCCGACATTAAGTGAACCGTTTGATAAAGAAACACTCGATACATTCGCTACTGTCGCGCTGAATACCGGGTGTTCATATCTCAAATATGAAGTTGTATTTACGTATGTACTTCCGCTGCGGAGGTTTTCAAGTCGAGTTTTAATCTCGCTCGAATGAGACATAGTCGTGTTGATACGTTCTGATTTTGAAGCGTCATTCGCGTCGAACGGCACAAGTGTACCCGCCGTTTTTGCCGCCTCGACCTGTTCTTTGAACGAAATGCTCTCTTCAAGCGGAATAATGCCTTCGATTTCAGATTCAGGCACCTCGTCCCACACTGCATCATCATCGAAAGAAACCGTATTGCCGTGATTTGTTTCAGACGCACCGATATACATCCCCGGTGTGAGCAAAACAAAAACGATTGCTAAAAATGCAGACAAGACTTTGCTGAAAATCTTTTTATCCATAAATCCTCCCGTTCGGTGCAATATGTGCATAGTATGTGACCTGCACCGCGGTTGGATTTACAGACTATGCATTTTTCTCAATCGTAAAAGTGTATAACCTGTCGAAATTATGCTAACATATTTTTTATTCTTTGTCAAGCATTTTGGGGAAATGTTTATTTTATGGCATTCTGCCATTGTTTTTTTGGTAATATGGCTCCGGCGATTTTGAAAGCTTTTGAGTTTTTAAAGCATATTAGTGCCTAAAAAATCTCCGACGATTTTGAAATATCAAAAAAACACGATGGGTCGTTTTTATGTCTTTTTCATTATTGCCGAAAAGCAGAATGCCGATGCCGCCGCGCCGATCAGCGTGGTCGCCGTTTCCGCCGAAATGAATCCAAGCGGAATACACACGGCGCACGCCATCATAACTCCGACGCAGATGATTTTGATCACGTCATAATAAAACGCCGAGATAAACCGCTTCAGCAACGGGTTTTTCTTTTCCGTCTGTGGCAGTTCAACATTTAAACCGAGAAAATCAACAAGTTCAGAATATTTCTCGCCGCTCGGCTTCGAGAGTCCGCGCTCCCATTTTGACACCGCTTGAACAGACACCCCGAGCCGCTCGGCGATATCAGCTTGCGTCAGTCTTTTTTCTTTGCGTTTTGCTGTTATTTCTTTTCCCAAATCAGTGTCCATAGCAATACCTCGTT
>JAFXWT010000330.1 GCA_017542695.1 Clostridia bacterium | reverse complement strand
GTTGTAGAGCTTCTTCATATCCTCCGTCGCTTTGCCGATAACGACGGTCCTCGTCATATCCGAGTGATAACCGTCGATCAGCGCGCCGAAGTCGAGAGTCAGAAAACCGCGCTCGAGCTTCACGTTTCTCGGAACGCCGTGGGGGCTTGAAGAATTGGAGCCGGAGACCGCGATCGTCTCGAAGCTTATGTTCTCGGCGCCGCCGCGCTTCATCAGATATTCGAGCTCCGCGGCGACCTCTTTTTCGGTCATATCGTATTTGATCCTGCGAAGCAGCTCATCGAGCGCGCGCTCCGCGATCCTTTGCGCCGCGACGATCTTTTCGACCTCGTCCGGCGTCTTCGTGATGCGGCGAGCGTTCATCACCTTCGCGGCGGGCGCCATTTCGACGCCGGAGAGAGCCGCCTTCAGCGAGCTGTAGTGACGGAACGTCATGTTGTCCTCTTCGAAGCCAAAGGTTTTAACTCCGTTTTCCTCGCAGCATTCCGGGATATATTCGCGCTCCGGCTTCGTCGGCATCACTACCTCGAAGCCATCGGCGACTTCGCGCTTTGCGGCTTCTATGTATCTGAAATCCGCGAAAACGTAAGATTTGTTTTTCGTGATGAGTACCTGTCCGTCCGGATTGTGGAAAAGGCAGGCGTAGCGATGGTTTTCGGCGGACGTCAGATAGAGCGCGTCGATCCCCTCCTTCGCCATTTCACGCTTTATGAGTTCGAGTCTTGTCATTATATATTCTCCTTTTCACGTTGAAGTTTTTCGTATTTTCTGATGTACGGACGTTCGATCGCCCTCTTTAATCTGAAAAACAGCGATTTTTTGTCCTTGATCGGCGGGACTATAACGCTGCGGCATCCCGCGCGGTGGGCGGCGAGCGAATCCGTCAGGAGCTGATCTCCGAGGAACACCGTCTCCTCCGGCGCGCCGTTCATATCCTCCATCGCCGCGCGAATATATTTTACCGACGGCTTTTTCACGTTGTGATACGCGTTGCAGAGAAGCGTGGAATTGAATCTTTCGACGCGGCTCCTTCTGTTATTCGAAACAAGAGTGACCGAAACGCCGGACGCCTTCAGCGACGCGATCCATTCCTTGACCTCCTCCGGAGCGTCGCGCTCGTCGTACGTCGCGAGGGTGTTGTCGATGTCGCTGATAACGGCGGAGGCGCCGAGCCGTTCGAGAAGTTCGGGAGTCAGTTCGCGGTATGAGCCGAGCATAAGATCCGGCATCAGCTTTTTCTCAAATAACATTTTTCTCTCCCCTCCGGCGAAAATCACAATCACAGATAGTTTAGCATAAAGAACGGCGCGTTGCAATACTTTTTTGATACGGCGCCGAAATAATTAACATTTTGGCGATTGACACGGGCGCTCAGGATGAGTATGATATATAACGTTAGGAAGGTGAAAATTTGTGATAAGAAGAAAGCTTGCACAGTTCATGATCGGCAGGTACGGCGCGAGGGGCTTCGATAAGCTCGGAACGGCGCTGTTTCTCGCAGGGTTTACGGCGTGCTTCGTCGGCCTGTTTTTCAGAGGGACCGTTTCTCATATACTGTTCGGCGTCCAGGGCGCGTGCTACGTTTATCTGATATTCAGACTTCTGTCCCGCAACGTATACGCAAGACAGAAGGAAAACGCGGCGTTCTGTAACTTTTGGGGGAAGATAAAGG
>JAFXWT010000036.1 GCA_017542695.1 Clostridia bacterium | reverse complement strand
CAAAGAATAACCATTAACTACAAATTCGTATGGAATTTCACATAAAGAAACGCCCCGGTTTGCACTAAGCGGATCACGGGGTCGTAGGTTCAAGTCCTACAGTGGGCGCCACCGAAAAAGCAAGCAATATGCTTGCTTTTTTGCTTTTTATGAGAAAAGTGATATATTCATATTTATCTATGTGTTTGTCAAAAACACGCCTTAAAATACCATATTTTAGACTATTACTTACAGCCTTTCGAAAATCTCCGCCGAACGATCGTAAATAGGGAAAAATGAGCAAAAATATGAAAAAAACATGGAAAAGTGATCGCGGTGTCTTTTTACAGTTGAATGAAAAACAATTGCAAAATGAATGCAGTCCGATTAATTACAACATCATGTTGACAATTTGAGAATACGCCCTTTCTCGTTCTGCGGCACATCTCTTGAACCTTGACAAAAAAGCGCAAAACGATTATAATAGAGCAGGATAGAATCAGACGCAATAATCATTGTATAGCGGCGGAGGTGCGGATGAGCGGAAACAGTATTTTTAACGCTACGGTGTGCATCATGGGAATTTTTTTCCTCATAATTCACGTCGTCAACATCATTTTGAAAAGGGAAAAGCGAAAAGACGAGAAAGCTCTGTTGGTTTTTTTTATTTTTACAATTTTGCATTTTGCAACCTATCTGACTTTTACACTCATTAAAGTCCATTACACGAGTGACGCCTTTATCATTTTTTTTTACACCGCATTTTACATCATGAACAATATGGAGGTTTTCCTGCTGTTCCGTTATGCGCGCAGATATATGGATATCAGCCCAAAGCCGGCAAAGATCCTATCGATTATTAACATCGCTTTGTTGGCATTGTTCGTCATTTTAGATATTGTAAATATTTTTACAGGCATTTTCTTTACGGCGAGCGGTGGCGTGTATCTGCGGAGTCGCATGATGATCCTTTCGCAGATCTATCAGTTTATCATATTTGCCACCATTTTTGTTGTTGCGCTGATGAGCAAAAAGCTGACGCCTGTCGAAAAAACCGTTTTTGGATTTTACTGCTTTTTGCCGCTGATTGCCATCGTTCTGCAAAACATTTTCAAAGGCTATGCCATTGCTTATGCCTCCATTATCATCGCCACAGAGATCCTGTTTTCGTTTTTGAGCGCGCAAAAGAATTTATTGCTTGCAAAAGAAGAGGAAAAAAACAAAGAGGCGCGGATCAAGCTCATGCTTTCGCAAATCAAGCCGCACTTTGTTTACAACTCGCTTTCCTCGATTTCCACATTGATTCCGATCGATCCCGAAAAGGCGCAGGGCGCGCTTGACAGTTTCACCGAATATCTGCGGCACAATATTTCATCTCTGACCGAAACTCGTTTCATTCCGTTCGAGGAGGAGCTAAAACATATCGAGTCATATTTGCGACTTGAAAAATTGCGCTTTGGGGATCGCGTCAATGTTGTTTACGAAATCAATGCAACAGGGTTTTATCTGCCGCCGCTTTGCATTCAGCCAATCGTTGAAAACGCGATCAAACACGGTATCCTCAAAAAACTGGAAGGCGGTAATCTGACGCTCCGCTCTTATGAAACGGATGATGATTACGTTGTTGAAGTGATCGACGACGGCGTCGGCTTTTGCATAGAGGATGTCGCGTTTGACGAAAATCGGCATTTCGGTCTGAACAACATCAGATATCGCGTGGAAAAAACAACCGGCGGCGAAGTGCGGATCAACAGCAAGATCGGTCAGGGAACCTGCATTACGGTCGTGTTTCATAAAGGAGAAAACAAATGAACCTGTTATTGGTTGACGATGAAGAATTGCAGCTCGTTCGCCTGGAGAACGCAGTTAGGAAAGCTTTGCCGGAAGCTGCGAAAATACTATGCTGCGCCAATCCCGTAAAGGCGCTGGAAGAGGCGGCTTGTGAAACATTTGACATTGCCTTTCTGGATATCGAAATGCCGGTGATCAACGGGATTCAACTGGCAAAAAGCCTCAAACGCATCAACCCGCAACTTAACATCATTTTTGTCACCGCCTACAATGATTATGCGCCGGACGCATACAGACTGCACGCGTCAGGGTACCTTTCCAAGCCGGTGGACGCTGCAAAAGTGAAAGAAGAAGTGGAGAATTTGCGCTATCCGGTCGCTTTTTCGGTCGGAGAAAAACTGAAAATCAAATGCTTTGGCAATTTTGAGATTTTTTTTGAAGGGACTCCGGTCAAATTTCAATACAGCAAATCCAAGGAACTCTTTGCGTATCTCGTTGATCGGGAGGGTGCGGCCGTCAACCTGAACGAGCTCAACGCCGTGTTGTGGGAGGAGGATCATTCCTCTTATCTGCGGAATCTGATCGTCGATATTCATCAAACGCTCAAAGCGATCGGCTGCGAAGATGTCTTTTTTAAGCGGCGCAACGAGTGTTACATTGATGTCGATCGGGTGGATTGTGACGCCTACGCCTACAAACAGAATGATCCGGACGCCGTCCGCGCCTACCGCGGCGAATATATGATGCAATACTCTTGGCCTATCTTTGAATCATGAGAGGAAAGAGCGAAAAGGCAAAAATAAACGAAAAAAACCGTTTTTTTTGCTTTTTCGCTCTTTTTTGTGGCAGTTTTGTGGCAGTATGTTTGTTATAATAAATAAAATATGAAATTGGCTCATACAAAACAACCAAACAGGATGGTGTATAAAATGAAAAGAGTTTTGAAAACGATTCCGATCGCACCGCTCAAAGTGCTTTTTGTATTGACACTGGCATTTGCCATTCTCATAGGCACGACAGTGTTGTCCGCGACAACGGACGTTGTGGCGAACGCGGCGGACGCGACGAAAACGACGAAAACGTATCTCGCTTACGAGCTCGCCAAATCGACAAAGGCGACGAGCGACGGGCTGCTCACTGTAGACAGAGACCGGGCAATGGCCGACGATTATGAAAAGGACATAGCGTGGGACTTCAGTTACGTTTCAACACAGAAGACCCTTACGTTTACGTTCACGCCGGACGGCGGAAATGACGTTGCGTTTTACGAAGTGACCGTACCCAAAATGATTGCGACTGAAAGTTCAACACGATTGACCGTTACCGTTACTTGCGGAAGTAAATCGGTGACGGGGACTTTAGTTGACGGGACGGGAGATAACGAAGGCACTTGCTCCATGAATTCTTTCAGTATTCCCGGACTGAGTACTAATCCCGTGGTTGCGAACAAGGTTACTGTCACCGTAACGAGAATATCCGGCGAGTTCAGAACAATCTTTTCCGAGAGCTTTAAATTTGTTTACGGACCTGCGCCCGTCCCGGTATCGATAAGCGCGGGAACGGGTGTTAAGTCCGTTTATTTGAGCACGTCTTCCACCGCAACAAGCGGCAGCGCAAGCGGAACGAACTACAGCAGCGGTACAACCGTCTACGGTTTTGCAGAGCTTGCAAAAGGCTATAAGGCAAAGAGCGGCTGGACAAAGGTCAGCGGTACGGCAGACACGGAAGGCGCGAAATATCGAATCGGCTCAAAAACGGTTAGTTCCGCACAAGATTTCGGCACTGTTTCCGCGGATTTGATTACGTATTCAATCGGATACACTTTGAATGGCGGAACAGTAAGCGGAACCAATCCGACGTCATACAACGTGACCACCAATACGTTTACGCTCAAAAATCCTACCAAAACGGGTTATACGTTCACAGGTTGGACAGGTTCTAATGGTTCGACACCGCAAAAAAGCGTCAGCATTTCAAAAGGAACCATAGGCAATAAAACATACACGGCAAACTGGACTGTCAATCAATATAACATCACGTATAAAGATGGGGGCGACAAGGCTTTTTCGGGCGCCCATGAAGACGGATATCCGACAACGCATACATACGGAACAGAGACGGCCTTGAAGAGCGCATCAAAGACGGGCTATACTTTCAGCGGTTGGTATACGGACTCGAATTGTACAGGCGCCGCGGTCACGTCACTTGGCGCAACGGCATATACGGCTGATATTACGCTCTATGCAAAATGGACGTCAAACAGCTACGCCGTGACTCTCGACGACAATGGCAGCTCAGGCGGGCAAGGCTCTGTGACCGCAACATTCGATTCATACATTGAACCGCTCGCACAGCTTCCGACAAAGACCGGTTATACGTTTGCGGGTTATTATGACGCGCAAAACGAGCCCGGCGCGGCGTCTCCTTCAGGCACTCGTTATATTTCAGAGACAGGTTCGTCAACAAAAGTATGGGACAAGGCAAGCGATACCACGCTCTACGCATATTACACAAAGGATATGACGGTGTCTGCGACGGGCTATGAAGCGGACTATGACGCAGGCGCACACACCATCACTGTCACCGTGACAGACCCTGCGAACGGCTACTTCATTCTTTATTACGATACTGAAAAATCAGTCAATACATCAGATAATCCGCAAAAAACCAACGTGGGCAGCTATACTGTCGAGTTCTACGTGAATAAAGACGGATATACCCAATACCACGGTTCCGCAACAATAGTCATCAATGAAGTTGACAAGACATATCTCACTTCGCCTCTTGAATCGGTCGACGCATATTACGACTTGATCAAAGATAAATATACGACTATTGCCAATACTCTTAAAGACGTTATAGACAATGTAAAGAACAATATAAGAGACAACGCAAACGTCACGGCAGAGCAAGTGGCGCAAGCGGTCGCGGATCTGCAAACCGCACTTTCAACTGCAAAAGTTGACGTCACCGAGGCAAAGATCGACGCTATCGGCTCCGGCTACTACTCATCTGAAAAAGCATCTGCTATTCAAGATGCGAGAAACTACTATGACGACGAGCTCACGGATGGAGAAAAGGCGGCTGTCTCGAACTATCAAAAGCTACTTGACGCAGAAGCACTTTACGGTCCTGTCGGTGAAGTGGTTACTGAGATAAACGCTCTCGGCGAAATCACGGATCCGCAAGTACTCAAGACTTCGATCGAGACCGCTCGCGATCATTATAATGCGCTCAATCAAGACCAAAAAGATGTTTTCCCTGTAGAAATCCTCAAAGTTTTGACGGATAACGAAGCGATTATCGAGGTCGTTGACGAGATCAATGCCCTCGGCGCGCCTGAGAACACGGACGCATTCAGAGGAGCTGTCACAAGCGCAAGAGGAAGCTACAACTCCCTTACGAACGAACAAAAAGATATTTTCCCCGCGGCGGTTCTCAAACTGTTGACGGATGACGAAGCTGCTATCGACGTTATGGATCTCATCAACGCCATCAGCACGGTTGAGTACACCGATGCTTGCAAGGGCAAGATCGACACCGCCAATACGGCATACGATCTTTTGGACGATGCTCAAAAAACACTTGTAGCCAACTATGGCGTACTCGAACAAGCCAACACCGATTATAACAAAGTGGACGAGGTGCACGACTTGATCACGCTTCTCGATCCATTTGAGTACAGCGAAGATTATGCCGACGCTCTTGATAATGCAAGAAACGCTTACAACGCGCTCACATCATTCCAAAAGTCAATACTTCCCGCCGAAGATCTGAAAGAACTTGTTGACGACGAAAAGGCTTTTGACGCGATGGCTAAGATCGACGCCATTGGAACCGTCACCGCTACCGACGTCTGCAAAGATGGGATCGACACGGCGCGAGGCGCTTACAACGCGCTGACCGACGACCAAAAGGCAAGAGTCGGTAACTACGAATACCTGACCGACGCAGAAGCAGCTTATGCCGTGGCAGTAAAGATCGACGCGATCGACAAGATCGTCACGCTTGACAGCAAAGACGGGATCGACGAGGCACGAGGTGCTTATAACGAACTGACCGACGATCAAAAGGCAAGAGTCGGTAACTACGGATACCTGACCGACGCCGAAGCGGCGCTCGCGGTGGTGGATCTCATTGCGGGAATTGATGAAGTGATCCTT
>JAFXWT010000329.1 GCA_017542695.1 Clostridia bacterium | reverse complement strand
GAACAGGAAGAACTCGAACACTCCCCAGAACACGACGAGCACCCAGAGGCGAAGCCACTTTTTGAATTTGAACGTCGAGTAAAGCCCGACGAATCCCGATATCAGCGCGAAGAGATCGACCGCGCCGTAGGCGGCCGTTTCGAGCGTCCACGCCGCCGCGTAATTCGCCGCACGCTCGGAGGTGACAATGCTTGATCCCGTGTAGGGATAAATGCCGCCGCGACCGAGTATGTGCAGTATCAGCACAAACACGATTGCAAGTATGCGAAGCAGTTCAATCCCGTAATTTTTTTCTTTTTGTAAGTTTTCCATATTGTCCTCTCGATTTGTGTGTCTGTGTATTAGTCGCAAGACAGTCCGTTTTTTCTCAATATATATTATAGCGAATATCGGATTTTTTTCAAGTGCCGATACGATGTTCGATTATTTATGCAAAAAAACTTGATTTTTTCCGGCGGTACTGTATAATAGACGTTGAAGGCAAAAAAATCGGAGGGAACGAAATGAAAGAGATAAACATAGGCAAATCAAGGCAGGTTTTCTGGGATAATTATCTCATCGACGAAGAGAAAACGAGCGCGGAGCTCCGCGTGAATCCGCCGGTAAAAAAGGAATGTATATTTGAATTCGATCAGCCGAACGAGACGTTCAGCATCAGCTATCCGTGCATATTGAAGGACGATAAGGGGTACAAGATGTACTACCAGCCGTGGTACGAGAGCGGATTCGCTCCGTGCGTGTGCGTCGTCGAAAGCGAGGACGGACTTCACTGGCGCCGCCCGCACCTCGATATCTTCGACGGGCTTGACATTGAGGAAAACAACATCGTCATCGACCGCGTCAAAGACGGCATCTTCGTCTTTTACGATACCAACCCCGCCTGCCCGATCGACGAAAAATACAAGGCGATAGGTCCGGCAAAGATCCTCCATCCCGACGGAGAGGAAAAAACGTCGCTTTGCTGCTTTTTTTCGCCTGACGGGTATCATTTCACACTCTCCCACCCGATGACGCGCTACGGCACGTTCGATTCGCTCAACACGGCAATGTGGGACGGGGAAAAATACGTCTGCTTCTTCCGCAGCTTTCACAATCTCCCCGATACGCCAAACGACAAGCCGCTCACAATGAATGAAATATATCATTTCGGCGGCAAAATCGTCAACGCGGCGACGCGCGACATACGCGTTATGTATTCGGACGATTTTTACACGTGGTCGACGCCCGAGCTGATAAAATTCGACGACGGGCTCGATTATCCGCTTTACACAAACAATATCGAGATATACGGCCGCGCGCCGATATTCGTCGGCTTCCCCGTCAGGTACTGCGAGCGCCCAGAATGGACGGCGAATATCGAGCAAATGGCGAGTTACAAGATCAAAAAAGCCGCGACGGAGCGCATCGAGGCGCGCACGGGGCGCGTGTCTACCGACTGCATTTTCATGTGCTCTCACGACGGCAAAACATGGCACAGATATAACGAGGCGTTTCTTTCGCCCGGATACGAGGACGAGCACAACTGGATCTACGGAGACTGCTATCTTGCCTACGGCATGATCGACTCGGGCAGGGAATATTATAATCTTTACACGATCGACCGCCATTTCTCGTTCGGGTATGCGCGCCCGCTCAACAGATACGAGATCAGAAAGGACGGATTTGCGTGCATTGCGGCGGGCGGAGACGAGCGCGTTGTCACGACGAAACCGATAATTTTCGACGGAGACGCGCTTCACCTGAATTTTGAAACGTCGGCTTACGGGTATATTTACGTTTCCGTTCTCGACGAAAACGGGAATATCATTTCAAGCGGCGAGAGCGTCGAGGTGTTCGGCAACACAATCGACCGCCGCGTTGTTTTCGGCGACTTCGACATCGGCTCGCTCGCGGGAAAACCCGTGACGCTGAAATTCCGTATGCGCGACGCGAAAATGTACTCGATGTGGTTTGAATAAATCAAAAAGCCCTCATGCGAGGGCTTTGTTTTATTCCGTTTTTTCTTCTTCTTTTATCTGTTTGCTTCTGTGTTCCCGCATCACTCGGCGGTAGCGGAGCAGGTACAGCACGAACGAAAGGAGTATCAGCGCGGACGATACGGCGATCAGGATATACGTCGCGGGGACGCATATCTCGCCGGTAATGGCGAGCATCAGCATATGCGCGCCCATCATAAGGTAAAGGAACACTGTAGATAGCTTGCCGTGCCATTCCGCCGTGAGCATATGATTTATCTGCTTTACGACGTGTATGCCGATGATGCCCGACGTCAGTTCCTTGACGGCGAGTATCCCGAACGGGATGAGCAAAAGCGGTTGTTCGAATGAAAGCAGGGCAAGAATGGAAAGCTGAGTCAGCTTGTCCGCTATCGGATCGAGTATTTTTCCGATTTCGGAGATCATGTTGAATTTGCGTGCTATTATACCGTCGACAACATCGGAAACGCCCGATACAGTGATGATTATCAGTGTTGCGAGGTAATGCTCCGCAAAAAACGTCACGAACATCGGGATGATGATAATGAGACGAGCTATCGTTATTATATTCGGTATTGTCCAGAATTTGTGACTGTAATCTTTCATGACAACGTTTTTTTCTGACCTTTATTCAATAATATTATTATATATTAAAGTTTACTCGAATATCCCCGATTTGTCAAGGAAAAGTGCGAAAATTGTTTTTTTCGGTGAAAAAACAGTCGCGCTTTTTTGATGAAAAAGAAAAGGGCGCGCCGCCCTTGTCGCATTTTGTTTTACATCTGTATAAAAAAATCGCGCCTTGAAAATCCAAAACACAATATCTTGTGTAACGGAAAACTCAAGGCACAATTATATTAGCATTGGCGCGCAGTTTTTGTAATTTTTTTTCAAAAATGCTTGACTTTTGTTTTATACTGACGTATAATTAACATTGATATTCGTTCATGGTTTTTTACTTTGATCGAAAAACAAAGACTTCGAGGAAAGGGGGTCGGAATTTCAGTGAAAAAACTGCCGGAAACAGAATATGACGTCATGAAGGTGATATGGAACAACACTCCGCCTGTCACGACGACGGTGATAATGGATCAGCTCGGAAACGAAAGGGGTTGGCCGGTGCCCGCACTCATCACGATGCTGTCGCGTCTCAACGAAAAAGGATTCGTTTATTCCGAGAAAAAGGGAAAGATGCGCTATTACTATCCGCTCGTGAAAAAGCAGGACTACCTCGAATTTGTCACCAGAGATTTCATGGATAAGTACCACAACGGCTCGTTCACGAGTTTCTTTGCCACGTTCTACGACGTGCGCATGGTCTCGGACGAAACGCTTGACGCATTCGTCGAATGGGTAAAGTGCCGCAGGAGCGAATTCCGCCGCTACACCCCCGACAACAAGAATTAAACCTTTTCTCCCGAAAAACCGTAAACAAAGCCGTTTTCGTCGGCGGAGCTTATGTCTCCGCCGACGATCTTGTTTTTGTAGATCAGAAGATTTATTTCGACCGTACCGTCGTATTCGCTGAAATTTGTAACGGTGTAGGTGTATTTCACGACCTCTTTGCCGCGGTATTTTGTGAGGTCGAGCCCTTGTGAAAGCTGAATTTCGTTGTAGCGCCTCATGTTTTCGTCGAACTCGGCGGGCAGAGAGAGTGATACCTCGTCGTATCGGTTTTCTTCGACCTCCCAGCCGAATTCAGAGATGAACGACACGCGGTCGGCGTTGGTATATATATCGGAATATGATATTTTCGCGTCGGCGGCGGAGCTTTCGGCATCCGGCACGGCGATGACGAGCGTCGTCAGCACGGCGACGGACAAGAGAAGCACGAGCGCGAATTTCAGGTTTTGAGAACGCATGGAGATGATACGCATAAAAAGTCCTCCGAAATGACATTTTGTAAATGTTTATTCGGAGGGCGTTTTTTATATGACGGGAAGTATGGAGATTTCTTCGCCTTCTTCGGCTTTTTGCTTTTTGCGTTTCGATTTCGGCGGCGCGTCGTCGTCAGGTTCGTCCTTCGTGAGCGAGGCGAGAGCGTATTCGACGACGATGCGCGACGTGCCCGAGAGCACCGCGTCGTCGACTATCGTCTTGTATTCGACATCGACGTCGGTCGTTTCGCTGTCCGCTTTACGCGCGTCGTCGACGAGGACGGCAATGTATTTTTCATAGAGCGCGACAAATTCGTCGTACGCCTTTTCCATGCCGAAATGATCCGCGCCTTTTTTCAGTATCGTTGATACATCGGAAAGTTCGATCGTCTGTTTTAACGTGCAGATGATGATTATCTGCGCCAAATGGTCGCGCGTGTAGCGCTTTCTTTCGGGCGGCGGGATGACGCCGTTTTTGACGTAATTGTTGACCATTGACGGTGTGAGAAGACTTTTTTCGCCGACTTTGAGGGATGCGAGGTACTTTTCGACCGTCGAGATCACCTGATCCATGTAAAGCTCGATCTCCGGCAGGTCTCTGTACCGCGGGAGATGAAAGCTTTCGAGTTTTTTGATCGCTTCCGCAAATTTTTCGTTCATATCTTCCTCGCTTTCATACCGTTTTTTTCAGTTTAACATATTTTTCGTAATAATGCAAGGTGATTTTGAAAATTTCATGTTGATTTTGATGGATTTTGTGACGTGGTTTTGAAAATGAGATGAAAACGGTTCCCTTGCGCGGCCGCCCGTTTTTTTCCGGACATTCGGCTTTGCACTGACCGTAGGGGCGACCATCGGTCGTCCGCATGGCTCCCCTGTGCAAGGGGAGCTGACAACGAGCAACGCGAGTTGGCTGAGGGGTTGTTTTTTAATGCGCGCCCGAGGGCGGTAGCCCTCTGTCACGGCAAGCCGTGACATCTCCCGCTGAACGCGGGAGAGAAAACGGGCGGCACGCAGGGCCGCCCGCCGATTCCTTTACATCAACGAGCCGAAAAATCAAAAAACGCCGTTTTTACGGCGTTTTTTGCGCTCATCGCGTCATTTTTGCGACAGTTCGATCTTTGAAATGTCGCATTCGAGTCCATCACACAGTATTTTTGCGGGGAGTTTTGTTTCGGCGTCGATGAAGATTGTCAGCGTTTCGGTCGGGCTGTCACAGCGGACGAGCGCGCGACCGCCATCCTCGACATTCGTTATCTTCCACCCGCCGCCCGTTTTTTGCGTCATCGCGTCGAGCAGCTTCTGCGGCACGGAGCGCTTTGCCGCGTCCTTTGATATCGGCACGGAAAGTCCGCTGTATGAAACGCTCCATTTTTCACCGCCGTAGACGAATGTATACCTTTCGTCGAGCACGAATGTGTACGTTTCGCCGTCCTTGACGACGGTCACGGGCATGGACATCTCGCCGCTGCTCACGGTCATCTCCGCCGTGAAGCTCTGATCCTGATACGACAAAAGCTCGCTCATCGAAGCGCCGCCGCACGACGACAGCGCGAATACGGCGAAAAGAATTATGATCGCCGAAATTTTTTTCATAATAATCACCTCAGAATGAGTATATTGTTCACACTTTCAATTTATTCCGGAATTGACTTGAAAAAAATCAAAAGATATGTTAAAATAAAACAAGAAAAATGATTTCAGCGAGGTAAAATATGACGCTTATTATAATGGCGGCGGGAATGGGCTCGCGTTTCGGCGGTTTGAAACAGCTTACTCCCGTTACCGACGACGGAGAATACATAATTGATTTTACGGTCTACGACGCGCACCGCGCGGGCTTTGACAAGATAGTTTTCATCATCCGCCCCGAACACGAGGAGATATTTGAAGAGAAGATCGGCGCTAAAATGCGCCGCGCGGGCATCGACATCGGCTACATTCATCAAAAGCGCGAGCTTATCGGCGGGTTCGAGTTTCCGAAGGAGCGTGAAAAGCCGTTTGGCACGGGACACGCGATCCTCTCGGCAGGGAAGATAGGCGAGCCGTTCGCCGTCGTCAACGCCGACGATTTTTACGGTGAAGAGCCGTTTTGTAAGCTGGCGGCGTTCCTTAAAAACGCAAAGAACGGCGAGTGGTGCATGGTCGGATACAAGGTGAAAAACACGCTCAGTCCGAACGGCACCGTTTCGCGCGGGATATGCGTCACGGACGAAAACGGAATGCTCAAAAGCATTACGGAATACAAAAAGATCGGGCGCGCGGGCGGAAAGATCATCAATACGTTTGACGACGGCACGACGGATGAGCTCGGCGACGATCAGCTCGTTTCGATGACTTGCTTCGGTTTCACGCCATCGTTCTGCGACGGACTTGAATCGCTGTTTCTCGAATTTCTCGTGAAAAACAAAGACGATCTCACGAAATGCGAGTTCTTTTTGCCGAGCGCCGTTCAGGCGATGCTCAACAGCGGCAAAGGCACGATGCGCGTGCTCGACACCGATTCCGAGTGGAAGGGCGTCACGTACCGCGACGACAGCGAGGAGTTCCGCGAATTTATCCGCAAGCTGAAAAAAGCGGGTAAGTACCCGAAAAAAATGTTTTGAGTGAAAAAATACCGCCTGCGAAAGCAGGCGGTATTTTTTTCGACGAATTGCCGTCGTTGCGATATGTCAAAAGGCGCATTTTTATCTGACGTCGAGCCACACGCGCATCTCGCACTCGCCGCGGTTGGCGAAAGCGTAGTACGGGATGAGCGTCGCCGTCGTTCTTTCAAACGCGAACGCGGCGGGGCGGTAAAGCGGCGCGTCCGCGTCCTTTTTTCGCGTCCACGCGCGGATGTTCAGCGTCGGAACGCCGAGTTCTTCGTTGACTCCACGGCGGAATTTTGCGCGGCGGTCGAGCGTCACGTCGCGCAGCGGCGTCTCGTTGTCCGCTCCCTCTATGCAGTAGACGACCGGTCCGCGCATGACGGCGTATTTGCCGCAGTCGAGCGCGACGTCGCGTTTTGCTTCGATGAAGCGGACGGGCATTCCGAAATCGACGTCGAGCGTCTCGCCGTCTTTCACGTCGAAATAAGCGTAACCTCTGACGGTATCAAAGCGTTTTTCACACCAGAACGGCACGCGCAGGGCGATCTTCGTGTCGCCGCCCGCGATCTTTATCTTCACGCGGCCGTTTTCGGGATAGCGCGTCGTCATCGCGACGGCGACGGTCTTGCCGCCGCGCGCGACGGTCGTCCTGCTCTGTATATACTGATTTACGGCGAGTGTCTCGCCGTCGTCGGAGTAGATGAGTCCCGACATCGACGGCACGAATCTGACGATATTCGGCGGGCAGCACGAGCAGGAGAATACCTCCTTGCGCTGTATCGCGGGGAAGCGGACGGACGTTCTGTTTTCGTATCCGGAGCCCGCCTCGCGCGATTGGAGATACGGGATTATTTCAAGCGGATTTTCGTAGAAGAACGCCTTGCCGTCGAGGGAGATCGACGAGAGAAAGCCGTTATAGATAACGCGCTCGATAACGTCTGAGTATTTTGAATCGAGCTCGATATCGAGCATCCGCGACGCGAAAAACACAAGTCCGATCGCCGCGCACGATTCGTTGTACGCGATGAGGTTCGGCAGGTCGTACCCGACGGTGAACGCTTCGCCGCACGAAGTGGAGCCGATGCCGCCCGTTATGTACAGTTTCTTTTCCGCGACGTTATCGAACAGAGCGCGGCACGCGGAGAGAAGTTCACCGTCGCCGGTCAGGCGCGCGACGTCCGCCATTCCCGAATAGAGATACATCGCGCGCACGGCGTGGCCGATCGCCTCCGTCTGCTCGCGGACGGGTCTCGACGACTGGGTGTAGGGTTCGTTTTCCCGCCCGCGCTCGTCGATGAAGAATTTTGAGAGCGTAAGATATTTTTCGTCGCCCGTGCAGTTGTACAGCTTTACGAGCGCGAGCTCGATCTCTTCGTGCCCCGGCGTTGTGAACGCCGTGTCCCGACGGACATAGAAGCGGTCGTAGATATAATCGGCGTATTTTATCATCAGGTCGAGGAATTTGCGTTTGCCCGTCGCGTCGAAATACGCGACCGCCGCCTCGATCAGATGCCCCGCGCAGTAAAGCTCGTGCTTTGAGCGATCGGTAAAGCGCGCGTTCGGCTCGACGACGGTGAAATATATGTTGAAATATCCGTCGTCGCCTTGGTTTTTCTCGATGAGACCGACCGTCTTATCGACGATCTTTTCAAGCCACGGCTCGCGCTTTTGCGCCGTCAGGTATGCCGCGCCCTCCATCCATTTGGCGACGTCGGAGTCCCAGAAGTAGTGCGGACGGTTCGGCTCGCCGTCTTTCCAGTCGCACCTGAAAGCGCCAAAGCGCCCCGTTTCGACAAATCGGGTCTCGACGGCGCGCGCCGTCGTTTTCCGCACTTTGTCCTGCATTTTCTTCCAGAAGCCGCCCGTAATGACGGTGTTTTTGTAATCAATGTGCTTCATAAATACCTCATGATTTGAAAAAAGCGCCCAAGGGCGCTTTTTTTCATTTTTGCCGATTATTATTTTTTGATGATCTTGCAGATGCCTGTGAGAACTGCCGCCGCGAATACGTTGAAGCCGCATCTCCGAACAGCGGGTTCAATTCCGCTGACAATGAACTGGATGAAACGACCTGTCTGCGCCCATGCAACTATGCCGAGTATGAAATTGTAAAGGAGCGAGACAGCCGCGAGCACGATGAATACGATCGTGAGAACGGGCAGTATCTTGGCGATAATGTCAACGACGTTGAATTTTGCGGTTGCCGGAGCCGGCTGTGCGGGATGAACGGTTTGCTGCTGATTCTGCTGATCCATGATGAAATCTCCTTTGTATTTATTTGGTTTACATTTTCATTTTACAACATATAAAATGAGATGTCAAGGGATTTCGCGTTTTTTTCGGAGAAGTGCGAAAAAAGAGGAATCCTCTCCCATCGAGCGCGCGAGATATAAAAGCGTGGCGGTCAAATGCGGCCGCCCTTAAAATGTTTTCTCACTTAAAAAAGCAGGCGAAGGCCTGCTTTTTCATATTAGTCTTTCTGCACAAGCTCCTTGACGGATGTTGCGAGTCCGGCGAGGGACTGAATCTCCGACGGGATGATGATCTTCGTTGCCTGACCGTTTGCCGCTTTCTCGAATGCTTCGAGGGAGCGGAGAGCGATCATCTTGTCGCTCGGCGCGGATTCGTTGATCTTCTTGATACCCTCTGCTGTCGCAGTCTGGACTTGGAGTATAGCTTCCGCTTCGCCTTCGGCGCGGCGGATGCGCGCTTCCTTGTCAGCTTCGGCTATGAGGATCTGCTTCTGCTTCTGTGCTTCCGCGTCGAGGATCATCGCCTGCTTTTTACCTTCGGCGACGAGGACAGTCGCGTTCTTTTCGCCCTCTGCCTTGAGGATCGCTTCGCGGCGCTCGCGCTCCGCTTTCATCTGCTTCTCCATCGCGTCCTGAATTTCCTTCGGCGGCATGATGTTCTTCAGCTCAACGCGGTTGATCTTGATACCCCACGGGTCCGTCGCTTCGTCGAGGATGGCGCGCATCTTCGTGTTGATGATGTCGCGCGACGTGAGCGTTGCGTCGAGTTCGAGGTCGCCTATGATGTTACGGAGCGTCGTCGCCGTCAGGTTTTCGATTGCGGACATCGGGTTTTCCACGCCGTACGCATACAGTTTGCAGTCTGTGATCTGGAAGAACACGACAGTGTCGACCTGCATTTTTACGTTATCCTTTGTAATGACGGCTTGCGGCGGGAAGTCCGCGACCTGTTCCATGAGCGAGACTTTTTTCGATATCTTCTCAAAGAACGGGATCTTTATGTGGAAACCGGTGTGCCACGTCTCGCTGTATTTGCCGAGACGCTCGATGACGTATGCGTGCGCCTGCGGCACGATGTTGATGTTTGCTATAATGATGATTATCGCAAGGAGCGCTATTACTCCGAGAACTATTGCGACCGGCGGGATCGCCGCTATAATAAGTCCGAACATTGTTTTTACCTCTTTTCTTTAATTTTTATTGCAAATAAGCTTGACTCCGCTTATTTCCTTTACCGTTACGACTTCGCCGACTTCGTAAGTCTCGTCGCCGTCCGAACGCGCCGACCATTCCTTGCCCATGAGCTTGACGGCGCCCGTTTCATCAATATTGCACACGCGCTCCGTCACGATGGCTTTCTGCCCTATGACAGCGTCGGCATTCGTTCGCTCGCCCTTGCCTTTCAGGAACCGTTTTACGAATTTGCGTGTGAAAACAAGAAGCAAAACTGAAATTACCGCAAATACGACGAACTGCACCCAAAGCGGCACGTCAAAGAGCGAAAGGATGAGTGAGACTATCGCCCCCGGTATGAACCAGATACTGATGAGCGCCGCGCTCGCCGCTTCCGCGATCACCGCGATCACGATAAATGCGAGCCATCCTATCCATATGTATTCCATAAAATCCACCTCCGATATGTTTCGGTTTGCTGATATCATAATGATATCATACGCGCGCTGCTTTGTCAATACCTTTTGAAAAGATTTTTCTTTTTTCGCACTGCCGCGCGCTTTCATATATATTATACACGTTTCCGCGTGCGTTTTCAACGCTCAAATGACGGCAAAAAAAGAATTTACAAATTATTCACCGCGAATACAAAGATAACTATTGAAAAAACGGCAAATTTGATATAAAATAAACATATAAAAATATATACCGAAAGGGAAATATTATGTCATCAAACATTTCCGAGGTCTCGTTCCCGGGGCTGGGCATAGGACCGTTCGATCTTAACAACACGGCGTTCACGATTTTCGGGCGCGAAGTCAAGTGGTACGGTATAATCGTCTGCATCGGCATCATCGCGGCATTTTCGTACTTTATGTACCGCGCGAGGAAGGCGGGTATCAAGTCAGACACCGTCGTCGATATGACGCTTGTGACGGTCCCGATAGGCATCATCGGCGCGAGACTGTATTTTGTTGTGTTCTACGGAGTCGATTCGTTCAAAGAGATTTTCGAGATATGGAACGGCGGCCTCGCAATATACGGCGGCGTGATCTTCGGCGCGATAACGGTTATTGTGATGTGCAGGATAAAGAAGGTCAAATTCTTCGCCTTTGCCGATATGATCGCGCCGGGCGTGATGCTCGGCCAGCTCATCGGCAGGTGGGGTAATTTCATGAACGGCGAGGCGTTCGGCGCGGAAACGTCGGTATTCATACGTATGGGATTACGCAACTGGCACACGGGATATAACTACATCGAGGTGCATCCGACGTTCCTTTATGAATCGCTGTGGAATCTGCTCGGATTTGCACTGATAAATATATTCTACAAAAAGAGAAAATTCAACGGCGAGGCGTTCCTTTGGTACGTCTCGTGGTACGGGCTCGGCAGAACGTTTATCGAGCTGCTCCGTCAGGATTCGCTCTACATGGGCGGCGTCCGCGTTTCGTCGCTGCTCGGCGCCGTCTGCTTTGCCGTGTGCGTGCCGATCATCATACTTTTGCACGTCAGACACGCAAAACTCGTCAAAGCGGGCGCGGCCGAAAAGAATGAGATAATCGACATCGTGACGCTTCTCGGCATCGCAAAACAGAAAAAAGCCGTCGCGTCGGGCGCGGATAGCGTCGACGATACATCGTCCGAAAATCCCGTCGAAAGCGAAGGTGAAGCGACTGAAACGGAGGTCGGGAATGGCGAAGATAATTGACGGAAAGGCGATCTCATCCGCCATCCGTGAGGAGATAAAAATCGAGGTCGCGTCGCTTGGCGAAAAGGGAATAGTGCCGGGGCTGGCTGTAATAATCGTCGGAAACGATCCCGCTTCCGAGGTTTACGTGCGAAATAAAGGCCGCGCGTGCGGCGAAGTGGGGATATATTCTGAAATAATCGCTTTGCCAGAACAGACGAGCGAAAGAGAGCTTCTCGCAAAAATCGATGAGCTAAACGCGCGAAGCGATATAAACGGAATACTCGTTCAGCTCCCGCTCCCGCGCCATATCAGCGAAAAAGCGGTGACAGAGCGGATAAAATCCGAAAAGGACGTCGACGCTTTCAGCGATGAAAACGTCGGAAAGATCACCGTAGGCGAGCCGAGATTTCTCCCGTGCACGCCCGCGGGCGTGATGGAGATGTTTCACCGCGAGGGAATTGAAATATCCGGAAAGGAATGCGTCGTCGTCGGGCGAAGCAACATCGTCGGCAAGCCGATGGCGCTTCTGCTTCTCAAAGAAAACGGCACCGTCACCGTCTGTCATTCGAGGACGAAAGATCTCGCCTTTCACATGCGCCGCGCAGACATTCTCGTCGCGGCGATTGGCAAGCCGAAGTTTATCACGGGAGATATGATCAAGGCGGGCGCCGTCGTCATCGACGTCGGCATCAACCGCGACGAAAACGGAAAATTGTGCGGCGACGTAGATTTCACTTCGGCGGAAAGCGTGGCGTCGGCGATAACGCCCGTTCCGGGCGGCGTCGGACCCATGACGATCACGATGCTGTTGAAAAATACCGTCACGGCGGCGAAGATCCAAAACGGAATGAAGTGAAAAAAGCAGGCGAAAGGGCGGTGCGCCGTAGGAATAATCAGCCCTGAAAAGCGCCTTTTTTCCCCGTTACTGCGTTAGGCAGATGTAAGTCGAACACAGCCGGTTTTCGCCCCGAAATTTATGCCCGTACTTTGTCAAAGCCCTTGAAAATACGCAAGTATTCTCTGCGGGCTTTTCCTCGTCCGAACAAAAATTATCGAACCGAAAACTGCTTCGCACCTCTCGGCGAGAAAGGTTTCGAGCAATTTTGTGCGCCGAGTACGCCGCCTTACTGGCGTAAGGCAAGGACGAGAAGGACAAAAGAGCCGAAAATAGCCGCCGAGAGGCGACTGCGCTTGACTCACATCTGCCTAAAAATGCTCGGAATACATAGCCAGTATTCCTGCGCTTTTTGCCTTGTCCCAAGAAAAAAATCCATCTTTTCAGGGTGCTTTGCAGTTTTGAGCGAGATATTTTTCGCAAAGACAAAATAAAAAAATTCGGGAATACTTTGTGTATTTCCGAATTTTTTTGTAAAGTATCGGCGAAAAAGAGCCGTTCAAAACCTGTTTCTTCCTACGGCGCACCGCCCAAGCCTGCTTTTTTGAGTGCCGGAATCAGAATTTCATTTTTCTCTTTTTCGTCTTTTTCTTTCCGCCCGCGCCGACGATCCCGCCGAGCGCCGCCGTCAGCACTGCGACGGGCGCCGACACGGCGAACATCGTCGTCGATATTTTCATTCCGGCGATGAGCGACGCGACGGCGATGAGCAGAACGATAGAGAGCCCCACGAGCGCTCCGGTCGAAAGCCCGTGCTTTCCGTGCGCACGCGCCGCGGCGAACCCGCCGACAAGCGCCGAAATCAGCAAAGCCGCCACGCCGAAGACGGGCGACACCTTGTCGGGTTCGTCGAATTTCATCGCCGCGGCAGAGAATATAAGCAGCGCCGCGGCCGCCGCGATCAGCGCCGCGAGCATCCCGATGAGCACCGACGCGGCGAGGTTTTTCCCGCACGCTTTTTCTTTTGTTCTGACGTATGCTTTGTCCATTTTTGCCTCCGCTTGCTTTTTGGTAAATGTTTATGCGCGGAGGGGAGAGAATATGACTAAATAGTACTGCCGTTGTTGCTTCAAAGGAAACGGCTTGCGCCTCTTTTATTTTTCGCAAAACCGGAGATAAAACAAAAAAGTCGCGCTGTGGCGCGACTTTTTCATCTTCAAAATTATTTCTTTTCTTCCGCGGTTTCTTTTGCGTCGTCCTTCTTGTCCTCGGCAGGAGCGTCCGTCTTTTGAACGCCTGTCGTATCGCCGACCTTCACGTCGATGGATTTCAGCGCGGAGCGGAGGAAACGTATTTTCGTTCTTTCTTTCGTCGTTTCAAGCACGAATGTTTCGTCCTTGATGGAAACAACGCGCCCGATAATTCCGCCGATCGTCGTAACTTCGTCTCCGACGGAAAGACTGTTGCGCATATTGTTGGCTTCCTTCTCCTGTTTGCGCTGAGGGCGGATGGAGAAGAAATAGAGCGCGACGAACATTACGACAACGAGAATGATCGGCATAATGAGCGTCGATCCGTTGAGGAGACCGCCTGCCGAAGAAGCGGCGCTTGCGGCTTCGTCAAGTAAAATACTAAGTAACATTGTTTTGCCTCACTTTATTTTTGATAACGTACCTATTATACATAAAAAGTGCGCCGATTTCAACAGTAAAATGTAAAAATATCGTAAATGAACAAAAATTTTTTTCATATTTATTGCATTTGTCGCCGTTTTCGGTTAAAATGGACGTAGGAAATGCAAAAGGGGGACTTTTTGTGAAAGACGGATTTGTTTATTCGGCTTTTCTTCTGCCGAAGGTCAAACTCTGCGACGCCAAAGCGAACGCCGACGCGATCATCGAAAAAATAAATATCGTGAAGGAGAAAAAGGCGGCGCTCGCCGTTTTTCCCGAAATGTGCGTCACGGGATACACCTGCGGCGATCTGTTTGGGCAGAGAACGCTGATCGACGGCGCGATCTCAGCGCTCGACATGATCGTCAAGGCGACGCACGGCTCGCGCGCGCTGATTTTCGTCGGCTCTCCGATAATGGCGGGCGGAAAGCTTTACAGCGCCGCCGTGGCGATATCGAACGGGCGGGTGATCGGCGTTGTGCCGAAGTCGTTCGTTCCGAATTACGCCGAATTTTACGAGGCGCGCAACTTCGCCGCCGCTCACGACGGTGTGACGACGATATCGCTTCTCGGTTTTGACGTGCCGTTCGGCACGGATATCATATTCGAGGCGGAGGGCGTGCCCGAGTTTTCCGTCGCGGCGGAAATATGCGAAGACCTCTGGGTTCCGTGCCCACCGTCGACGCGCCACGCTCTCGCGGGTGCGAAAATCATAGTCAATCTCAGCGCGTCGAATGAACTCGTCGGAAAAGCGGAATACCGCCGCGATCTTGTGAAAAATCAGTCTGCGCGGCTTATTTCGGGCTACGTTTACGCAAGCGCGGGCGCGGACGAATCGACGACCGACGTCGTTTACTCCGCCCATTCGATGATATACGAAAACGGCAGAGAGCTCGCCGAGAGCGCGCCGTTTGAAAACGATGATAAATTTGCCGTAATCGACGTTTATCGCCTAAGTGATGAGCGCGCGCGCAGAAACACGTTCGACTCCGATCCTGATGGATACACCGTCGTTAAATTCGAGCCGGAAAACGCAGACGCGCCGACGCCCGTTTTGCCGCGTCTGCCGTTCGTGCCGTCGGAGAGCGGGGAAGTGTCGCGCCGCGCCGAAAGCATACTTAATATCCAAAGCCGCGGACTTGCCCGTCGGCTCATGGCCGCGCACGCAAAATGCGCCGTCGTCGGCGTATCGGGCGGGCTTGATTCGACGCTGGCGCTCATCGTCGCCGGGCGCGCGGTGAAGCTTTGCGGAATGAAAGAAAGCGACGTCATCGCCGTAACGATGCCGTGCTTCGGCACGACGAAGCGCACGAAATCGAACGCTGTCGCGCTCTCCGAAAAGCTCGGCGCGACGGTCAGAACCGTCAACATAGCGCAATCGGTGCGCCGCCATTTTGCCGACATCGGTCAGGATGAGAACGTTCACGACGTTACGTACGAAAACGCGCAGGCGCGCGAGCGCACGCAGGTGCTGATGGATATAGCAAACAAGGAGGGCGGCATCGTCGTCGGAACGGGCGACCTTTCCGAGCTTGCGCTCGGCTGGGCGACGTACAACGGCGACCATATGTCGATGTACGGCGTGAATGCGTCCGTGCCGAAAACGCTCGTCAGATATATCGTCGGATACGCCGCCGACACATCGGATAAAGCGACGGCGAGGGTGCTTTACGATATCCTCGATACGCCCGTCAGCCCCGAGCTTCTGCCCGCCGAAAACGGCGAGATATCGCAAAAGACGGAGGACATCGTCGGCCCGTACGAACTGCACGATTTCTTCCTTTATTACACGATGAGATGCGGCTTTTCGCCCGCGAAAATATATCGTCTCGCGTGCGCTTCGTTTGACGGCGTTTACGACGGCGGGACGATCAAAAAGTGGCTTGAAAAATTCTATCGCCGCTTTTTCTCACAGCAGTTCAAACGCTCCTGCCTGCCGGATGGGCCGAAAGTCGGCTCCGTGTCGCTATCGCCCCGCGGAGATTGGCGCATGCCGAGCGACGCTGAGGCGACGCTGTGGCTGGACGAAGTGAAAAAGATGTGATTATACAAACGTATAAAATTAAAAAAATCCGCGCGGTGCGCGGATTTTTTCATATTACGACTTCGCCGCTCTCGATCTCGCTTGACGCCGGCGTTGCGTCGTCGACGTCTGTCTGCGACGTTGCGCCTAGTCCGAAGCTGACCGAGATCGCGTCGTTGACTTTCTGCATCAGTCCGTCGTCGATGTGTCCCATCTTCTCTCGCAGGCGGCGCTTATCTATGGTGCGTATCTGCTCGAGCAGAATTACGGAATCGCGGCTGAGTCCGAAGTTCTCGGCGTAAACGTCGATGTGCGTCGGCAGGCGCGTTTTCGTCATTTGACTCGTGATCGCCGCGGCGATGACGGTCGGGCTGTATTTGTTCCCGACGTCGTTCTGGACTATAAGTACCGGGCGCAATCCGCCCTGCTCACTGCCGACAACGGGGGAGAGGTCGGCGTAAAAAATATCTCCGCGCTTGATGTTCAATTTTTTGCTCCCTTCTTCCTTTGATTTTGGGAAATTTCCTATATCTTTATTTTCCCAAAACGGCGCGCCGTTTAATCATCCGCGCGTGAAAAATCGCGTGTCAAAATTTAACTATTTTCGGCGCGGCCGCCCATTATCATTGTATTAAATCCGGCTGAAAATGTCAGCGCAAGCCAAAATCGTCATAAAATATGGAATAAATGAGTATAATTTACAGCGAGGAAAGGACAAATTTTGAAAAAACACTTGATTTATTTTGAATAGTCGTGTATAATATAGTAAATCTGTAAGTATGTTTTGAAAAAGCGCAGGGAATTGACTGATGAAAATTCTGCTCACGGGCTTTGAGCCGTTCGGCACAAGAGCCGTCAATACGTCTTTTGAGGCGGTACTGCGCATGAAAGATACAGAGGATCATAACATCAGAAAAGTATGCCTTCCCGTCACATGGGGCGGCGCGGTGAAAAAGCTGTATCAAGAAATTGACGCTTTCGACCCCGACGCTGTCGTGATGTTCGGGCTCGCTTCGGGCGCCGAGGCGATCCGCGTTGAGCGCGTTGGGATAAATCTACGCGGCTCGATCAAGGATAACGACTGCGTTTACCCGTGCGGCTGCACGCCGGGCGAAAGCAAGATCGCCAATGGCGAGAACGCGTATTTTTCGACTTTTGATTTTGAAAAAATACTCACAAAACTTAAAGAGGAGGAAATACCTGCGGCGTATTCGTTTTCCGCGGGGACATACATTTGCAATCTCGTGCTTTATTCCGCACTCAAAAAGGACAAAGACGAGGGGGCGAACAGAATAACGGGATTTATTCACGTTCCCGACGCGACGGAATTTGTCGGGGATAACGCAAAGTCGCTACCGCTCGACGTGATAGTCAGGGCGGTCGAGACGGCTGTTTATAATTGTTACTAAGGAGAGGGATATGAAAGTTTTCAGGCGAATATGCAGGGCGACGGCAGTTATCTTCTTCGCCGCTGCTTTTGTATTTTTGATGTGCGCGTGTGCCGCTTCGGACAGCGCGATCAAAAAAGCGAACAAATATCTTAAAGATAAATACGGAAATCTGAATTTTGAGTTGCTCGACTACACGCAGAACAGAACGACGAACGGTTGGTATATCGCCAACGTCCGCTGCAACGACACCAATACGGATTTCGTGATGTACATCTCATCGGTTTGGATGACGGACAGCTACGGCGTCAGGTATGTCAACGCGCAGATGGAAAAGAAGATCGAAAAGGGGCCGCTCGCCGCGCACGCGGAGAATATCAAGTCGGTACAATGGCTTAACGAGTTTGAGGACGGATTTGAGAATTACACATTCAGAACGGCCGATCCGAAACAGAATTTCGAGATTTACGATGTTTCTTCTATCTACAAAATCGAGCTTAAAGACGTAAAGTCGATATCGAATGTCGCGGAGATCATTTACGACACGATGACTGTGTTTGAAGAGTTCGGCGCGATACTCGGAAAGACGACGTTCGTTTTCGAGATCGACAAGTACGTTTACACGGTCGTCGCCGATTACAGCGCAGTCAACAAATCGAACGAGGCGCAGTTCATCAAAGACCTGAACGAATGCGACGCGAAAGAAAAAGAATCGAATTTTCTCAATATAATTTCGATTGATCTCACCAAGGAAGAGAAGATCGAGGAATCGAAAAAATAATTGACATATTCAAATATGTAAATATAAATCCGTCGAGAAATCGACGGATTTTTTTGCAAAAAATCAAGCAATAGCAAGCGAAAAAATCCGCCGCACAAATCGAAAGGATCTGTGCGGCGGCTTTTTATGTATCAGGATTATCTATTCTTTTTGAGGATTGTCATGATGTCGTCGAAGTCCTGATCGGAGATGAGGGCTTCGGAGTCATCTGCGGCTACCGGATTCGGAGTGGGAATCTGCTGCGTAGTCTGCGCTGCGGGTCTGAAAGCGCCTGTGTTGATGCTGCCCGTCGTGTTGAACGCGCCTGTGTTGAGCGACGATGTGTTGCCGAACTGCGTTGTGGCGGGGCGGGCGATCGTCGTTGTCTGGTTGAGCTTTGACGCGGGGTTGATGACTTCGTCGGAACGGAGTCCCGTTGCAATGACAGTGATCTTCATTGTGTCTTCAAGACTCTGATCCCATACCGCGCCCCAGATGATGTTTGCGTCGGGATGAGCTTCGCTGGATATCATTGAGGAAGCCGTTTCAACTTCTTCAAGTCCGATGTCGGGCGAACCTGTGATATTGATGATAATACCTGTCGCGCCTGTGATCGTCGTTTCGAGCAACGGACTGGAGATCGCCGCGCGTGCAGCCGTCTCTGCTTTGTCTCTGCCGCTTCCTTCGCCGACGCCCATGTGAGCGTAGCCGCCGTCTTTCATGACAGCCGTTACGTCCGCGAAGTCGAGGTTGACGATACCGGATACGTTGATAAGGTCGGAGATGCTCTGTACGCCGTGGCAAAGAACTTCGTCGGCATAATCAAATGCGTTTGCAAGAGAAATTCTGTTTTCGGAGATTTGTTTCAGTCTTTCGTTCGGAATGACAACGAGCGAGTCTACGTAGTCGCGGAGAGCAACGATGCCCTGCTCGGCCTGGATCATTCTCTTTCTTCCTTCAAAAGCGAACGGCTTCGTTACGATACCGATCGTGAGGATGCCCATTTCTTTTGCCGCTTTTGCAACAACGGGAGCCGCGCCTGTGCCTGTGCCGCCGCCCATACCCGTTGTGATGAATACCATGTCCGCGCCGCGAACGATATTCTGGATGTCTTCAATGCTTTCTTCAGCAGCAGCTTTGCCGACCGACGGATCGGAACCTGCGCCGTGTCCCTTTGTTATCTTTTCGCCGATGGCGACCTTTGTCGCCGCGCTCGACGCAAGAAGGACCTGCTTATCGCTGTTGACTGTGATGAAATCGACGCCCTTGATGTTCTTTGCGATCATGCGGTTTACCGCATTGCCGCCGCCTCCTCCTACGCCGATGACTTTGATTTTCACTCCGCTGTCAAAGTCCTGATTAAATTCAAAACCCATTTTTATGCCTCCTGAATTTTATTTTTCTTATAGTAAATTTGAATTACATAGAAATACTTCACTACAACAATATTGTAATATTATTTTTTTTCAAATGCAAGATTTTTTTCTGAAAAATGCCAAAAAAAATAAGAAAAGCCGCCTAAACGGGCGGTAAGTGGGGTAAATGAGCGTAAAATGGGCAAAAATCGACGATTTTTGCAAACAAATGTTCTGTTTTGGCGGGGCAAAATGCACAATGAAATTTACCTAAACTAATACAGATGTATAAATGAGAGGCATTATTTTGTATTAAAAGGCGACTTTTCGGCAAGGTTGCGCAAGTCGCGGTAAATGCGCTCGCGCGCGTCGGGATACGAGAACTTTTTTATGTTTTCGGACAGAGCGCGGCACTCCGACTCTGACGAGATGAGTTCTTCGAGCGTTGACGAAAGAATCTCGGGGGTGATATCACGCTCCATTATCATTATTGCCGCGCCTGCGTCGGCGAGTCGCTTCGCGTTTTCGTACTGATGATTATTTGCGACGTACGGAGAGGGAACAATGATCGCGGCTTTGCCCGCCGCTGCAAGCTCGGAGATGGTCATTGCGCCTGCGCGACAGATCACGACGTCGGCGCAAGCCTGCCATTCGGGCATATTGTAGATGTATTTTTCGAGCTGCAGATTAGATGCGCCGAAAGCTCCGACAGATGCGGCGTATTCAGCCGCAAAGTCGTACTTCTTCGGGCCGCATGCGTGAACGAAAAGTACGCGCGGATGCTTGGTTTTGAAGGAATTTGCAACGTCGATGACGGTGCTGCTGAGTTTCTCTGATCCGAGACTTCCGCCGAACGAAAGAACGGTGAACGTATCGTTTGTGACGCCGAGCTTTTGCTCAAGAGCGGGCGTGCGGGCGGCGGCGCCGCCCGATATAAGCGGATTGCCGACGACGATTATCTTTTCTTTCTTTTTTATTTGATCCGCGGCTGACGGGAAGTTAAGGTAAATTCTATTTACCTTATTTGAAAGCATACGCACCGCCTTGCCGACTATGGCGTTGGACTCGTGAAGAGCACTTGGAACGCCGAGCGACGCGGCGGCTTTAACAAGCGGCCACGACAGATACCCTCCCGTGCCGAAGACTACGTCGGGGCGAAATTCCTTTATTAGTTTTTTCGCTTTTTGAGGCGCCGAAAAGTAGTAGTAAGCGGTTTTTACGTTTGAAAGCGAGAACGAGCGCTTCAACCCACGCATCTCAATATGGTAAATTTTATATCCCGCCTTTGTTACGAGGTCGTTTTCAAGCCCGTACGACGTGCCGATGAAAGCGATCTCGGCGTTTTTATCGTGGGCGCGTATAGTGTCCGCCACCGCTATCGCGGGATTGATATGCCCCGCCGTGCCGCCGCCTGCGATGAGTATCCTCATGTTGTCCTCCGTCAAAGTTCTTTTCGTCGTGTGTACCGTGAGATCGAAAGTATTATTCCCATTTCGGCGAGCTGCATGATAAGCGCCGAGCCGCCGTAACTGAAAAACGGCAGAGAAATGCCCGTTGTCGGGACAGATGCCGTGACGACGGCGATGTTGAGAAGCGCCTGTATTCCGACTTTCGCCGTCAGTCCTGCGGCGAGCATCGACGAGAACGTGTCCGGCGCGCGGCGCGCTATCTTTATTCCGCGAAGTATCAGGAATACGAAGAGCGTGACGACTGCGACAGCGCCGAGGAAGCCGAGCTCCTCGCACACGACTGCAAAAATGAAATCGTTCTGCGGTTCGGGGAGCCAAAGCTGTTTTTGATAGCTGTTGCCGAGTCCGACGCCGAAAAATCCGCCCGAGCCGATCGCAAGCAAACTCTGATACGGTTGCCAGCCCTTGCCGAGCAGGTCGTTTTCGGGGTGGAGCCATGCGTCGATCCTGTCTTTTGTATAGTTTGTGAAAAGAACGATCCCGAGCGCGCCGGCGGCGAACGTTCCGCCTATCGCACCGAGCCATTTCAGGTCAGCGCCTGAAATGAATATCATCGCCGCGCCGATCAGAAAGAGAATTATCGTTCCCGACATATGATGTTCGAGAACCGTCATAAGACAGACTGCAACTATCACGAGCGCGGGGAAGAGAATCCCGTATCTGAATTTCTTGATCTTTTCCGAGAAGAACGCGGTATACGTTGCGAGTATCAGTATCAGTGCGAATTTTGCGACTTCGGACGGTTGGAATCTCGCCGCTCCTACGCCGAGCCAGCGCGTCGCGCCGTTGACAGTCGTTCCGACTCCCGGTATCAGCACGAGGATGAGCATCAGCATGGATATAATAAATATAGGAAGAGAAAATCTTTTAAGCAGGGCGTAGTCGATGTTGGAGAGGAGTATCATCACTCCGATGCCGATCAGCCCGAAGATGAACTGCCTTTTGACGAAATAGAAGCTGTCGCCGAAGTTCTTTTCGGCGTAGACGTAGCCCGCGGAGAAGATCATCACCGAGCCGAAGCACACGAGCAGGACGACAAGGATCAGAAATTGCTTGTCGACGCCGCCGCGCACGCGGCTCACGATTTTCTTTTCGGGGTGGAGCAGCTCGCGGAAAAACGAGCGCTTATTCAGTTGTCCGGTCTCGTTTTTCACGTTTTCCTCCTTATGCCAAAAGCGCCGCGATCAGCGAAAACACGAACGTTACGCCGATGGCGATGAACACGATCTTGTTTTCCGAGAATCCGCATTTTTCAAGATGATGGTGGAACGGCGCCATTTTGAACAGGCGCTTTCCGCGCGACAGCTTGTAGTACGACACCTGCAAAATGACAGATATCGTTTCAAAGACGTAAACTACCCCCATTACGAGTATGATCAGCGGCGAACCGTAGATGAACGCGATGCCGACGACGGCGCCGCCGAGAAAGAGCGAGCCGGTGTCGCCCATGAAGATCTTCGCAGGATAGGCATTATATATAAGGAAGCCGAGGCATCCGCCGAAGACCGCGCATGAGAGGAGAGAGGACGTGTCGTTTGACGCGATGACGCTCATCACGGCAAAAAACGCGGTTATGACCGCCGTCACCGACGAAGCGAGCCCGTCGATGCCGTCGGTGAGGTTGACGCTGTTAACGATACCGCAGATGAGGACGACGGATATAATATAGAAGAAGAATCCGAGGTCGACCTCAGCATGGAAAAACGGGATGTAAACGATTGTCGTGAGATATCCTTTTGCCGCCATAATCCCGACGTACGCCGACGCGACGACAAGCTGGAGGGTGAATTTCTGCCACGGCAGAAGTCCCTCGTTTTCGTGCTTGTAAAGTTTTGCCGCGTCGTCGACGATGCCGATCAGTCCGAAGAGCAGGGCTGAGATCGCCGTTATCCAAAGGCGCGGCAGGTCGAGCTCGCGCGGCATGACGACCGACGCGACGACGAGAATGAGGATTATAGGCACGATGAAGAACAGTCCGCCCATTGTGGGGGTGCCTTCCTTCGATTTGTGCCAGCGCGGTCCGATCTCGGAAATGGGCTGTCCCATTTTCAGACTTTTCAGTTTCGGAATGAAAACGCGCGAAAGCACGCCCGTCAGAGCGAGCGACGCGATTATTGATGACGCGAGCAAAATATTCATTTCATTTTCTCCGAAAGTCTTTCGAGTTTTACGGCGCGGCTTGCTTTGAAGAGTATGGCATCTCCGCTCTTTACGTTTTCTTTGAGTATTGTGACGGCGCGATCGACGTCGTCGCCGAGCATGACGGCGCGGCGGTCGCCTGAATCGTACCCGTCTTTGATCGCCCGGATGCTTTCGCCCGAGCCATATAGACAAAGCAGATCGACTTTATCTTTTGCGTATTCGCCGACGGCTTTATGGAAAGAGGGCGAAAACTTGCCGAGCTCTTTCATCTCGCCGAGCACGGCGACGGAACGGCGGTGCTCATTTATATTGATATATTTCAATACGTCAATACTTGCACGCATTGATTCCGGGCTTGCGTTGTAGCAGTCGTCGATGATCTTTATTCCGTTTTTCTCCGATATGCGCTGGCGCATATCTGCCGGGCAGTACGAAGCGAGTCCCGCGCGTATCTCGCTCTCGGAAAGCCCGCATATCATTCCGACAGCGGCGGCGAACAGCGCCGCGTAGACGCTGTGCTTTCCGAGAGAGGGAATGTGAAGATCGCGGAGCGTTTCGCCGCGATACGTCATGTCGAACGTCATTCCGTCGCTCATCTCGCGCACGTTCGACGCGAGAAAATCGACGCGCGGGTTGTCGATGCCGACAAAAAACGCATACGTGCGCGTTTTTTTGACTCCGGCGAGCAAGTCGTCGTCGCCGTTCATCAGAAGAATGCCGTCCGGTTTCATGCCGTCGGCGATCTCGAGTTTCGCTTTTAATATATTTTCGCGCGAGAGGAGAAATTCGATGTGTGACGTGCCGACGTTTGTGATTATCGAAATGTCGGGCGCCGCCATTTCGGATAGCGCCGAGATCTCGCCGCGCGCCGCCATTCCCATTTCGACGACGGCGATCTGGTGCGAGGCGTTGAGCGAGAGGAGCGTTTCGGGCAGACCGATCTCGTTGTTGTGATTAGCGACGGTTTTGCAGATCTTGTATTTTTTGCCGAGAACGGCGCAGAGCGCTTCTTTGGTCGTGGTTTTGCCAACGCTTCCCGTGACGGCGACGGCGAGCGCTTTGAATTTACGTCGGTAAGCGGCGGCGACGTCGCCGTATGCCGCAGTTGTATTTTTTACAATGATGAACGGTTTATCCGTCTTTATTTTTTTCTCCGTCAGCACACAGACAGCGCCGTTTTCGTACGCTTGACAAATAAAGTCGTGCCCGTCGAATTTTTCGCCGCGGAGCGCGACGAAAAGCGCGCCGTCGGCGCTTTGTCGTGAATCGGTGATTATATTATAAACATAAGTTTCCCCGTCGGGAAGATTATGCGGCACACCGCGGGTGATCTTTGCGATCTCGCCGAGCGTCATTCCGCTGTCTTTCAGTCCAAGATACATTTCATTTTCCTTTTTCAAAGTATTTTTTGACCTCGTCCCTATCGGAAAAGTATCTTTTTCCGTTTTTGTCGACGATGTAGTCCTCGTGCCCCTTGCCCGCGATGAGCACCGTGTCGCCGCGTTGTGCGGACGAGAGCGCAAGCTGTATCGCCGCCGCTCTGTCGGGCTCCGTTATCGTTTTAACTCCCTGCGGGATGCCGGCGGCGACGTCGGATATTATAGCTGTCGGATCCTCGGAGCGAGGATTATCCGACGTCAGAATGATGAGGTCTGAATGTTTTGCGGCGACGGCGCCCATTATCGCGCGCTTGCCGTGATCTCTGTCGCCGCCGCAGCCGAAGACGGAGATCATCCTGCCGTGCGGCAGGGAAGAAAGCGACGCGAGTATCTTTTCGAGCGCGTCGGGCGTGTGCGCGTAGTCGATAATGACGGAAATCTCGCCGTTGCCGACTTCTTCCGCGCGGCCGTTCACTCCGCGGAACGAGGCGAGCGCCGATACGATAGTGTTTCCGTCAATCCCGCAAAGCTCAGCGGCGGCATACGCTTCCGATATATTATATACGTTGAAATCTCCGGTGAGGGAGGTCCCGATACTCGATATGCCGTGCGGCGTATCAAGCATGAAGTCGAGTTTTGCCGTTCCGAGCGATACGTCGTGCGCGAAATACTCTGCGATGCGGTCGGATCTTGAAACGTAATAAACGTCTCCGGCGGCGTGCCACGCCATTTGCTCGGCGCGCGTGTCGTCGAGATTTATCACGCTGTTTTTGCTCGCGCCAAACAGACGCGCCTTCGCCTCGGCGTAGTCGTTTTCGCTCCCATGGT
>JAFXWT010000328.1 GCA_017542695.1 Clostridia bacterium | reverse complement strand
GGCAACGCGCGCTCGGTGCTGACGGGCGAGCGGCTCGGACTGAACATTATGCAGCACCTTTCGGGCATCGCAACGAAAACGAGATACTATGTCGATATCATCGCGGGCACGGGAGCAAGGATCGCCGACACGAGAAAGGCAACGCCGGGGATGCGAGTGCTCGAAAAGTACGCCGTGCGAGTCGGCGGCGGATATAATCACAGAATGAACCTTTCCGACGGCGTACTGATAAAGGACAACCACATCGTCGCGGCGGGAGGGATAAAGAACGCGGTCGCGGCGGCGAAGCGCCACGCGCCGCACACGCTGAAGATCGAGGTCGAAACGGAAAACGAGGACGAGATACGCGAAGCGCTCGAAGCGGGCGCGGATATAATCATGCTCGACAATATGACTCTCGATAAAATGGCGGAGGCGGTGAAGCTGATAAACCGCCGCGCGATCGTCGAAGCGTCGGGCAACATGGGCGACAAGAGCGATGAGGAGCTACGCAAAGTCGCTTTGACGGGCGTCGATCTCATCAGCATCGGCGCGCTGACGCACAGCGTCAAGGCGTTCGACATAAGTCTTAAATTCACGATAAAAACAAACTGAACGGAGATAAAAATGCCTGATTTTTCGGAGAGCGACAGCGTTTATGCGATAGTGAAGAATCTTGCCGCGTCGAACGCGGAGTATTCCGACGCGCTGTTAAAGCGCATATCGCACATATACGATCTCGCGGCGGAGACAAAGGTGCACCTGCGCTTAAAGCTCGGGAAGGTATCGCTTCCCGAGGCGGCGCTCGTCGGCGACGAGGCGCGCGTTATAATAAATGATTTTTTCGCGTCGCTCCCGGAATACGAGGACGGGGAAAGAACAAACGCGCTGATGTTCCGCGCGCTGAAAAATTTTGACGCAAAGGTGTTCTGCCGCGCGCTCGCCGATGGCGAAAAATTCGACGTGAGATCGGCGTCGAGGGCGCTTTTCGGCGCCGCCGAGGCCGTTCCGCCGCACGCGGAAAAGCGCGTCGCGCTCCTTAACAACGCGCAGTCGAGCCGCGCATTCGAGATTTTTGCAGCCGAGATACACGGCGCGATATCGTCGTACGAGGACAATTTTCAGAGCGCGTGCGAGGCGGTGTATTCAAAGGACGTGCAGTACGCGATCATCCCCGTTTCGAGCAACGCGGACGGGCGGCTCGACGGGCTTTACAGAATGATGGAAAAATACGGGCTCGCCGTCAACATGACGTGCCGCGTGTCGTCGTCCGACGGCAGTTCGACGTGCTTTGCTCTCGTGGGCAGACCGACGCACGAGATAATCTCACGCGGCAGGGCAAAATTCGAGTTCAAGATCGCGCTCGATGACATTTCCGAGCTTTCCGAGATATCGGAAGCGGCTGAGTTCTTCGGAGCGGCGCTCGAGAGGGCGGACGCACTTCCGGGGCTTTACGGCAGGGACAACACGTTCGGGCTCGTTATTGATATCGAGGACGCGTTTTGGGCGGGGCTTTTCGTTTATTTTGCGATGCGCTTCCCGCGCCTTGTGCCGATAGGGATATATTCACACATCACGGAGGAATAAATGAGAATACTCGGTATCGACCCGGGACTTGCGATCGTCGGTTACGGCGTTATCGACGTTATCCGCGGGAAATTTCACACGGTCGCTATGGGCGCCATCGAAACGCCCGCGGGGATAGACACGGAAGAGCGGCTGACGATGATCTACGACGATTTATGCGAGGTCATCGACGAATACCGTCCGAGCGACTGCGCGATCGAGGAACTATTCTATCACACCAATCAGAAAACGGTCATCGCCGTCGCGGAGGCGCGCGGCGTGATACTGCTCGCGTGCAGGAAAAAGGGGCTGAACATGGCGGAATACACGCCGCTTCAGGTAAAGCAGTCCGTCGTCGGATACGGGCGCGCGGAAAAGAAGCAGGTCATGGAAATGACGCGGATGATCCTCGGGCTGAATGAAAAGATCGCCCTTGACGACACGGCGGACGCGCTGGCGATAGCCGTCTGCCACGCTCACTGCTCCGGCTCGAATATACAGGATTTTTTCAACAAAAAGAAAACGAAAATGCTTTGATTTGCGGAGGACAGGACAATGTTTTACTATGTGAATGGAACGCTCGCCGTCTGCGAGGGTTCGACGGTCGTCGTCGACTGCGGCGGCGTCGGATATAAGCTGACCGTCAGCGACAACACGTTTTCAAAGGTCGCGGGGAAGATGGGGAGCGAGGTCAAGCTCTTCACGCATCTGTCGGTGCGCGAGGATGCGATCGAGCTGTTCGGATTTTCCTCGAACGACGAGCTCTCCGCGTTCAAAATGCTGATCTCGGTATCGGGCGTCGGACCGAAAGCGGCTATGGCGATACTGTCGATAATGACTCCCGAAAAGTTCGCGTTCGCCGTTTCGACGGGAGACGTTAAGGGAATATCGAAGGCGAACAACGTCGGAAAGAGAACGGCGGAGCGAATTATCCTTGAGCTTAAAGACAAGGTAGCAAAAGAGCTTTCCGCCGTCGATACCGAGACGGGCGAGGTATACGCACAGCAGGCGGAAACCGAGACGTCGGCGGATGCGGTGAGCGCGCTGATGGTGCTCGGATTCACGAAAGCCGAGGCGGTGGCGGCACTCGCGGGCGCAAACCCCGCCGATCCGCTCGAAAAACAGATAAAGGCGGCGTTGGCGAGACTCGCCGCGCGCTTTTGAGAGGTAGAAAATGATAAAGAAATTCGATACACCGACAAATCTTCCCGAGGACGACGGCTTTGATTTCGACGAGCGGCTGCTCGGAGCCGAGGAAAGCGAGGAGGACAGAGAGAACGAGTTCAGCTTGCGCCCGCAGAACCTTTCCGAATACATCGGTCAGGAAAAGGCGAAGGAAAACCTCAAAGTGTTCATCGAGGCGGCGAAGCTGCGCGGCGAATCGCTCGATCACGTGCTTCTTTACGGACCTCCCGGACTCGGAAAAACGACGCTCGCGGGCATCATCGCAAACGAAATGGGAGTGAATTTCCGTGTTACGTCGGGCCCCGCCATCGAAAAACAGGGCGATCTCGCGGCTCTTCTCACCAATCTCGGCGAGGGGGACGTGCTGTTCATCGACGAGATACACCGTCTTTCGCGCAATATCGAGGAGATACTTTATCCCGCGATGGAGGACTATTCGCTCGACTGGATCGTCGGCAAAGGGCCGGCGGCGCGCTCGATAAGGATACCTCTCCAGCGCTTTACGCTCATCGGCGCGACGACTCGCGCGGGGCAGCTCACAACGCCGCTTCGTGACAGATTCGGGGTGCTCTTAAAGCTCGAACTTTACACGACGGAGGAGCTTGCGACGATCGTCGGGCGCAGTGCAAGCATTCTCGGGATACCGATCACAGAGGACGGCATGACGGAGATCGCGCGCCGTTCGCGCGGCACGCCGCGCGTGGCGAACAGACTCCTCAAGCGCGTTCGTGATTTCGCGCAGGTGCGCGGCGACGGAAAGATCGACAGGACGGTCGCCGACGCGGCGCTGACGATGCTTGAGATCGACCATCTCGGACTCGACAACACGGACAGACGGATGCTCGAAACGATAATCAAATTTTACGACGGAGGACCCGTCGGGCTTGAAACGCTGTCGGCGACGATAGGCGAGGAGAGCGTCACCATCGAGGACGTTTACGAGCCGTATCTTATGCAGATCGGCTTCCTTTCGCGCACGCCGCGCGGCAGGTGCGTAACGCGCCTTGCTTGCGAGCATCTCGGACTTTCGTATCACAGAAAGAGCGCGCCGAAGGGCGACGAAAATCAGCTCGCGCTCGACGTTGACGGCGGGGAAGAATGATATGTGGACTGCTGACAAATGGAAAGATTATGAGCTGATCGACACGTCGGACGGCGAGCGTCTCGAACGGTGGGGGAAGTATATCCTTCGCCGACCCGATCCGCAGGTCGTGTGGAACGGTGTGAAAAAGAGCAAGCTCTGGAACAAAGCCGACGCCGTGTACGCACGCGAGGGCGGCGGCGGGAGCTGGACGAAGTGCGACGTGCCGCCGTCGTGGAATATTTCATACGGCGATATGACATTTAAGGTAAGGCCGATGGGATTCAAGCACACGGGGCTGTTTCCCGAGCAGGCGGTGAACTGGGACAGGTGCGCCGAGGTTATCAAGCAGGCGGGGAGAAAGATCAAAGTGCTCAATCTCTTTGCCTACACGGGCGGCGCGTCCGTCGCGGCGGCAAAAGCGGGCGCCGAGGTCTATCACGTGGACGCGGCGAAGAACATGGTCGCGCAGGCGAAGGAAAACGCGGAAATGTCGGGAGTTTCGGACAGCATCCGATTCTTCGTCGACGACTGCACGAGATTTCTCACGTACGCAAAGAAAAGAGGCATCACGTACGACGCGGTGATAATGGATCCGCCGTCTTACGGGCGCGGGCCGTCGGGCGAGGTATGGAAGCTCGAAGAATGCGTCGGCGAGTTTATTTCGCTCGCCGCGGACGTGCTTTCGGATAAGCCGCTGTTTTTCCTCGTGAACTCGTACACAACGGGGATATCGCCGTCGTCGATGGGGTATATGCTCGATTTGTTTATAAAGAAAAAATACGGCGGGAGCGTTTCCGCCGATGAAATAGGACTTCCCGTTACGGAAACTGGCGCGGTGCTGCCGTGTGGCGGATCGGCGCTCTGGACAGCGGGGAAATAAGGGATATTTATGTCAAAAGAGATCGTTATAAGCGCAAAAAATCTCGGTTTTTACTACTCCGACGAGGACAGGAAGACCGAGGTGCTGCACGGAATAAATCTTGATATCGAAAAGGGGAGCTTCGTCGCCGTTCTCGGTCACAACGGAAGCGGGAAGAGCACACTCGCAAAGCTGTTCAATTTAATACTCACGCCGACGGCGGGCGAGCTGTGGCTGTTCGGGAAGAAGATCGACGAAAAGGAGCTTTCCGACGACGAGGTGTACGAAATTCGCCGCCGCGTCGGGATGGTGTTCCAGAACCCCGACAACCAGCTCGTTGCGACAGTCGTCGAGGAGGACGTGGCGTTCGGGCCGGAAAACCTCGGCGTGGCGCCCGACGAGATAAGAAAGCGCGTCGACGACGCGCTCGACCTTGTCGGAATGCGCGCGTTCGCACGTCATTCGCCGCATCAGCTCTCGGGCGGGCAGAAACAGCGTATCGCGATAGCGGGGATAATCGCGCTCTCGCCCGACATCATCATTTTCGACGAATCGACGGCGATGCTCGATCCTGTCGGGCGGCACGAGGTCATCGAAACGATAAAAAAGCTCAACAAAAATGAGGACAAAACGGTCATCCTCATCACTCACTACATGGAAGAAGCCGCAGAGGCGGACAGGGTCATCGTCGTTGACGACGGCAGGATACTGCTCGACGGCGCGCCGAAAGCCGTCTTTTCGCACACGGACAAGATCCGCGCGGCGGGGCTCGACACTCCGCAGGTGACGGAACTCGCGCAGCGTCTTGCGGCGCGGGGATACGACATCCCGCGCGACGTTCTCGACGAAGACGAGGGCGCGGCGGCAATAGCTGAAATACTCGAAGGAAAAAATAAATGAACGCGGTAGAACTTAAAAACGTCACATTCGTATACAGCAAGGACACGCCGTTTGAAAAGACGGCGGCATCCGACATTTCCGCTTGCTTTGAAGAGGGAAAGACGACGGGAGTCATCGGCCACACGGGCAGTGGGAAAAGCACCGTGGCTCAGATGATAAACGGACTTTTGAAGCCGACCTCGGGCGAAGTGCTCGTCATGGAGAAAAACATCTGGGCGGAGCCGAAAAAGATAAAAGAGGTGCGCTTTACCGTCGGGCTGGTGTTCCAATATCCCGAATATCAGCTTTTTGAAGAGACTGTCGGAAAAGACATCGCCTTCGGGCCGAAGAACATGAAGCTCGACAAGACGGAGATCGACATCCGCGTCAAAGAGGCGGCGCACTTCGTCGGGCTCGACGAAAAGCTGCTCGACGCGTCACCGTTCGATCTGTCCGGCGGGCAGAAGCGCCGCGTCGCGATAGCGGGAGTCATTGCGATGCGTCCGAAGGTGCTCATCCTCGACGAGCCGGCGGCGGGACTCGACCCGCGCGGGCGCGACGAGATCCTTTCGCGCATTTCGGATTACAGGAAACAGACGGGCTCGACTGTCATAATGATAAGTCACTCGATGGAGGACATGGCGAGGTACTGCGACAAGATACTCGTCATGGCAAAGGGAAAGCCGTATCTTTACGGCACTCCGGCGGAAATATTCTCCGACCCCGAGCGAATCGAGGCGGTCGGTCTCGGCGTGCCGCGAGTGACGAAGCTGATACATAAGCTCGCGGAAATGGGATATGACGTCGACACGTCGGTCTACACCGTCGACGGCGCGGAAAAAGAGATACTGCGCCTTTTGGGAGGTGACGGCAATGCTTCGTGACATCACCCTCGGTCAGTATTTCCCCGGCAAGTCGATTCTTCACAAGATCGATCCGCGCGTGAAAATACTTATTTCGATAGCGTACATCGTCGCCGTTTTCCTTGCGAAAGCGACGTCGGCGTACATTCTGCTCGTTGCGTTCACGGCGGCGCTCGTCATTGTGTCGGGGATAAAAGTCAAAACCGTTCTGAAAGGCGTGAAGCCGATCGTTTTCGTCATAATATTCACGGCGATCATCAATATTTTCTTCACGACGGGAGAAACGCTCTTGTTTGAGTGGAAATTCATACATATTTATCTTGAAGGGCTCGTCAACGCCGCGTTCATGGCGGTGAGGATAACGTCGCTGCTGATCGGCACGTCGGTCATTCTGACGTACACGACGTCGCCGATAGCGTTGACGGACGCGATAGAAAGACTGCTGTCGCCGCTCCGCGTGATAAAGATACCCGTTCACGAATTTGCTATGATGATGACGATAGCGCTCCGCTTTATCCCGACGCTGATCGAGGAAACGGACAAGATCATGAGCGCGCAAAAGGCGCGCGGCGCGGACTTTTCGACGGGGAAGCTCACCGATCGCGCGAAGGCGCTCATCCCCGTGCTCATCCCGCTGTTCATTTCGGCTTTCCGCCGCGCCGATGAGCTTGCCGTGGCGATGGAGTGCCGCTGTTACCGCGGCGGCAAGGGCAGAACGCGGATGACGAAACTTCACCTGCACTACTACGATTTTCTTACGGTGATCATCATCGCCGCGTTCATCGCGGGGCTCGTGCTTCTCGGTATTTATTATCCGATTTATGCAATATAGGTGGAATATGAAATATCTTTTGCGCTTATCATATCTCGGGAGTTCTTTTTCGGGCTTTCAGGTGCAGTGCGGCAGAAATGAAAACACCGTTCAGGGCGCACTGTGCCGCGCGGGGCGCGAGCTTTTCGGCGCGGAGTGCAAGGTCTCGGGGTGCTCGCGCACCGACAGCGGCGTTCACGCGCTCGACTACACTGCGACGCTTGAGGTGACTTCGGAAACGGTCATATCTCCCGAAAAGCTGCCGCGGGCGCTCGGCGCGTTTCTGCCGCCCGAAATCGTCGTTTATTCGGCGACAGAGGTCGACGAAAACTATTCGGTGAGGCGGCACGTCAAGGGAAAGGAATACGAATATCTGATATTGAACGCGCCGTCGCCGTCGCCTTTTCTGACGGATCGCGCGTGGCACGTGCCGCACCCGCTCGACAACGAGAAAATGAACGCGGCGGCGAAGCATTTTGTCGGCGCGCACGATTTTTGCGCGTTCATGGCGAGCGGCAGCGACGTTAAAAACACCGTCCGCACCGTCACAAAATGCGAAGTGGTGCGCGAGGGCGACTATGTGAAGGTAAACGTCGCCGCCGACGGATTTTTATATAACATGGTGCGAATCATTGTCGGGACGCTCGTCGAGGTCAGCGAGGGGAAGATCGCCGTTGGAGATATCCCGGACGTGATCCTTTCGGGAGAACGAAAACGGGCGGGCAGGACCGCGCCCCCCGAAGGGCTTTATCTGAAAACTGTCACGCTCGACAAATAAACGAATTGTAACATTTTCATTAAGTCTCACTCCAAACACTTGAATTAAAAGCGAAAAGTTATATAATAAAAAGAAAGCGAAAGAGAAGGAGGGCGTCATGCCGGAATACGTCTTTGGATTATTTTTGATACTTGTGCTTATCATCAGCGCCCTCATCGGACTCAAACGCGGGTTCGTGCGTTCGATAGCGGGACTCGCGGAATATATCATCGCGTTTTTCGTGGCGAACAGATTTTACACGTTCGTTGCCGATATCGTGGTGAGGATACCGTTCCTCGCAAAGCTGAAAACGGACGTCGATATGCCTGAGCTTGAAAGCGGCAAGGGGTTTTTCGAGAAGCTGAAAGCGATAATCGAACACCTCATCGACACTGCGCTGAACAGCGGCGACGCGGAAGCGGAGGCGAACGCGATAATCAACAACTACATCGCAGACGTTGTATCGAAAGCGATAGCGTTCGTCGTTTTGTTCTTCGTTTCGCTGCTTCTGCTGAAACTGATCGTCTATCTGATCGACAAATTCTGCGAGCTTCCCGTACTGAACGCGACGAACAGGGTGCTCGGCGTTTTGTTCGGGGTTTTCTGCGGAATGTTCGTGACTTGGTTCCTTGCGAACCTTTTCGTGAATACGCTTCTGCCGATTTTCGTCGACAAGTGGCCCGACGTGTTCTCGTATGCGCTCGGTGAGAACGTGATAGTCAGATTCTTCATGCGATTCAGCCCGATAGCGCTGGTAATGTACCTCATCAACATGATAAGCTCGATAGGAGTAAAATAAAAGCACGGGCGGCGGTGCGAACGCAAAATATTAAGCCGCAGACAGGATAATTTATGCAGTTATGTTCAAGATGCCACAAGAGAGTGGCAGTCGTATTTGTGACAAAGCTCGAAAACAACGAGGCGAAGAACGACGGTCTTTGCCTTGTTTGCGCGAAGGAACTCGGTATCCCGCAGGTCAAGGACATTCTCGACAAGATGGGGATCGGCGACGAGGAACTTCAGAATATGGATAACGAGATGAACGCCCTGATGAATGTCGAGACGGACGGCGACGACGGCGACGATTCGCCCGAAACGCGCACGCCCGCAGTTGATTTCGGCAAGCTGTTCGGCGGGCTCCCGTTCGGAGCGCCGAAGAAGGACGACGGCAAAAAAGGCGAGGGAAAACAGAAAAAAGAAAAAAAGAGCGAGAGGAAATACCTCTCGACGTACTGCCGCGATCTTACAGCCGCGGCGCGCGAGGGGAAGCTCGACGCGGTCATCGGGCGCGAGCGCGAAGTCGGCAGGATGATGCAGATTTTGACGCGCCGCCAGAAGAACAACCCGGGTCTCATCGGCGAGCCCTGCGTCGGCAAGACGGCGGTCGCCGAGGCGCTGGCGCAGAAGATCGCCGCGGGTGACGTTCCGTATAAGCTCCGCGACAAGGAGGTGCAGCTTGTCGATCTGACGGCGCTCGTCGCGGGAACGCAGTTCCGCGGGCAGTTCGAGAGCCGAATGAAAGGACTTATCGACGAGGTCAAGGCGCTCGGGAACATCATCCTCGTCATCGACGAGGTACACTCTATCGTCGGCGTGGGTGACGCCGAGGGCAGTATGAACGCCGCAAATATTCTCAAGCCGGCGCTCTCGCGCGGCGAAATACAGCTCATCGGCGCGACGACGCTTAACGAATACAGAAAATACATCGAAAAGGATTCGGCGCTCGAACGCCGTTTCCAGCCGATAATGATAGAGGAACCGTCGATCGATGAGACAAAGAAGATCCTCGGCGGCATCAAGAAATATTACGAGGAATACCATAAAATACACGTTTCGCAGGAGATGATCGACAAGACGGTCGAGCTGTCGGAGAGATACATCACCGACAGATATCTGCCCGACAAGGCGATCGACCTGCTCGACGAGGCGGCGGCTTACGTCGCGATGAACAATCCCGTCATCGAGCGCGTCGAAGCAGCGGAACGCACGCTGAACGAACTGAAAACTCAGGCGGCGGCGCTTGAAGAAAGCGAACTCCCGCCCGACGCCGACGACGCGGCGCGTCAGGCGCGCTACGAGAAGGTAGCCGAGGTCAAGGCGAGCCAGCTCAAGAGCGAGGAAGAATACGAAAAGCTGAAAAACGAGCTTGCGACGGTGGAGCTTACGTCCGACGCGCTGGCGCACGTCATCGAGATCTGGACGGGCATCCCCGCAGGCACGATAAACGCCAATGAATTTGAGCGTTTGCAGGGGCTTGCCGATCGGCTCAAGGAGAGAGTAAAAGGTCAGGATGCGGCGGTCGACGCGGTCGTCCGCGCCATCAAGCGCAACCGCGCGGGCGTTTCGTACAAGCGCAAGCCCGCGTCGTTCATCTTCGCGGGGCCGACGGGCGTCGGCAAGACGGAGCTTGTGAAAGTGCTGGCGAACGATCTGTTCCAGACTCCCGACGCGCTGATACGGCTCGATATGTCTGAGTTTATGGAGAAATTCTCCGTGTCGCGCATCATCGGTTCGCCTCCGGGCTACGTCGGGTACGACGACGCGGGGCAGCTGACGGAAAAGATACGCCGCAAGCCGTATTCCGTCGTGCTTTTTGACGAGATCGAAAAGGCGCACCCCGACGTGCTCAACATTCTACTCCAGATACTCGACGACGGCAGGATCACCGATTCGCACGGCAAGGTAGTCAAGTTTGAGGACGCGATAATCGTTATGACGACGAACGCGGGAAGCTCGACGGGAATGAACACGCCGGGATTCGGAGAAAGCGCGCAGAAGATGAGCGAGGATCGCACGATGAAGGCGCTGTCGGAGTTTTTGCGTCCCGAGTTCATCAACAGAGTCGATGAGATAGTGACGTTCCGTGCGCTCGATATGGATGATTTCGTGAGAATTGCCGACATTATGCTCGGCGATATGAAAAAGACGCTCGCGGAGCGCGACATCAAGTTCGTGTGGACGGAGGCTGCGTCGAAGTATATCGCCGAAAAGTCGTTCTCGGTCAAATTCGGCGCGCGCAATATGCGCCGCTTCATAAGCAGAAATGTCGAGGACGCCGCCGCAGAGAAGATAATCGCGGCGGGCGAGCGCGGTATTGGCGCGATCTCCGTCGACGCGGACGAGAACGGGCTGAAGATCGACGCTGTTTAATATGATAAGATGAAAAAAATCACCGCCGAGGCGGTGATTTTTTATATAAGGTTTTTTCTGACGGAGAAGCTCCGCCGTAGGCGGTGACGAGCAGGCAGACATACGACGTAGTTTTTTCTTTTGCGCTCCTTTTCTTTTTTGCAAAAAAGAAAAGAACGAAATGATGTTGACTTATTATAAATAAAATACTATAATACAGGTGTAACGGATACATCTGTATTTTTATTATGTGAGGTAACGATATGCTGTACAAAAAGAAAACCGAGCCGTCGCTGACGGACGAGCTGTTCAAAAATCCGACGAGCGAGTACCGCGCCGCGCCGTTCTGGGCGTGGAACACGGAGCTGACGACGGAGCTTCTCGACAAAGAGATCGAATATATGAAAGAAATGGGCTTCGGCGGGTTCCATATGCATCCGCGTGTCGGAATGGCGACGGAGTACCTTTCCGACGACTTTATGGCGCTTGTTCGCGGGTGCGTCGAAAAGGCGAGAGAGGAAAAAATGCTCGCGTATCTTTACGACGAGGACAAGTGGCCGTCGGGTTTTGCGGGCGGTTACAACACCAAAGACGTCGAAAACAGGCAGAAGATACTGTTCTTCACTGCCGAGCCGTATAACGACGGCACGCTGACCGTCGAAGAGGACAAAAAAGTCGCGCGCGACGAGCTTCCGAAATCGAAGTATTATCTTCTCGCGTGCTACGACGTGACGCTCGACGACAGCGGCGCGATGAAGTCGTACAAGCGCATCGGAAAAGACGAAAAAGCCGTCGGTCGCAAGTGGTTTGCGTACGTTGAATACGCCACGCCGACTCCGTGGTTCAACGGACAGGCGTACGCCGACACGCTCAGTAAGGGTGTGATCGAGAGCTTTGTGAAGATCACTCACGACAGATACAAGGAATGCGTCGGCGACGAATTCGACAAGCTCGTGCCGTCGATATTCACCGACGAGCCGCAGTTCAGGCAGAAAAAGACGCTTCCGAATCCGTTTGACACGCACGGCGCGGTCGTGCCGTTCACGACGGACTTTGACGACACGTTCAAGGCCGCTTACGGATATTCGATACTCGACACTCTTCCCGAGGTGTTCTTCGAGAAAGCGGACGGAGTTGCGTCGCAGCCAAGATATCACTATCACGATCACATTGCGGAGCGGTTCGCGTCGGCGTTTTCCGACACTGTCGGCAAGTGGTGCGACGAAAACGGCATCGCGCTGACCGGGCACATGATGCAGGAGCCGACGCTCTGTTCGCAGACGACGTTTCTCGGCGACTGTATGCGCTCGTACCGCGGGTTCACTATCCCCGGCATAGATATGCTTTGCGACAGGCACGAGCTGACGACGGCAAAGCAATGTCAGAGCGCGGTGCATCAGTACGGGCGCGAGGGCGCGATGAGCGAGCTTTACGGCGTTACGGACTGGGATTTTGATTTCAAAGGTCACAAGCTTCAAGGCGATTGGCAGGCGGCTCTCGGCATTACGCTCCGCGTTCCGCATCTGTTCTGGGTGTCGATGCACGGCGAGGCGAAGCGCGACTATCCCGCGTCGATCGGGTATCAGTCGCCGTGGTACAAGGAATATAAATATATCGAAGATCATTTCGCGCGCGTGAACACGGCGCTCACCCGCGGCAAGCCCGACGTCAAGATCGCGGTCGTCCATCCCGTCGAGTCGTACTGGCTCCGCTTCGGGCCGACGTCGCAGACGACGATCTACCGCGAGGAACTTGAGAGCCGCTTTAACGACGTTATAAACTGGCTCCTATACTCGACGCTCGATTTCGACTATATTTGCGAATCGCTCCTGCCGTCGCAGTACGCGGGCGTCGACGGCGGACTTTGCGTCGGCAAGATGAAATACGACGCGGTCGTCGTTCCGTCGCTTTACACGATCCGCTCGACGACGCTCGACGCGCTCGAAAAATTCGCCGACAAGGGCGGCAAAGTCATATTCATGGGCTCGGTTCCCGAATACGTCGACGCGCTCCCGTCGCAGAGGGCGAAGAAACTTGCCGAAAAGTGCGGCAAGATCGAATGGTCGCGCTCGGCGCTCGTCGACGCGCTCGAAGATGAAAGAACGATCTCCATCCGCACGCCTCAGGGCGAATTGTCGAACAATCTTATATATCAGCTCCGCGACGACGGGGACAAAAAATATCTGTTTATCTCAAACGTCAACAGACCGAGGAACTTCGACGTCGAGCTGCCCGACGACTTTACCGTCGGTATCAGGGGCGAGTGGAAAGTCACGCTCCTCGACACGATGACGGGCGAGAAAAAGCCGATGAAGGCCACGTATCGCGGCGGTATGACGGAGATACTCTGGTCGTGCTGTTCGTGCGACTCGCTCCTCGTTATGCTCGAAGCGGGCAGAAATGAAAGCGGCGTCGTGCTTGCGCGCCGCAGATATTCAAAGGAAACGTATCTTGACGGCGGAGTAAAATACACGCTCTCCGAGCCGAACGTGCTCCTGCTCGATATGCCGCGGTTCTCGGTAAACGGCGGGGAAGTCATGGGGCCGGAAGAGGTGCTTCGCGCGGACGACAAAATACGCGATATACTCGGCATCCGTCACCGCGACGGCGGCATGGTGCAGCCGTGGGTGGTGCGCCCCGACAAGAACCCGAAAGACAAAGTGACGCTCTATTACGAGTTCGATTCCGACATCGAGTACGCGGGCGCGCATCTTGCGCTCGAATCGCTCGAATACGCTTCGATCAAATTCAACGGCGCGGCGGTTCCGTCGGTGTCCGACGGGTACTACGTCGACGAGGATTCGATAAAGACGGTGCCTCTGCCGACGATCATAAAAGGAAAGAACGAGCTTGAGATAACGTACCGCTTCGGCGACGTGACGCAGATCGAGTCGATGTTTGTCCTCGGCGCGTTCGGAGTCGAAAAACTCGGCTCGACGGCGAAGATCACAACGCTTCCCGACGTGCTGTATTTCGGAGATATCACGGCGCAGGGACTTCCTTTCTACGGCGGGAATATCACGTACCACTTGAAAATGAGCGGCAAATGCTCGGCTGTCGCCGTGTCGAAATTCCGCGGAGCCGCGATAGCGGTCGACGTGGACGGCAAGCGCGCGGGCATGATCGCGCTGACGCCTCACACTCTGCCCGTGAATGTCGGCGAGGGCGCGCACACGCTCGATCTGACGCTTTTCGGCAACAGATACAACACGTTCGGCGCGCTCCACAATGTCGACAAGGTCGTATGGGCGGGACCGGGCTGCTGGCGCTCGAAAGGTAATTACTTTACGTACGATCACTGTCTGCGCCCGACGGGCATAATGACAGCTCCGAGAGTGCTGGAGGGAATGAACAGTGAGGATCGATAAACACGCGATTGGCGGAATACTGACTATCATCATTGTGATGGTACTGTGTATTGCAATAGATGTTTTTAGCGTTATATTTATTTCAAAATACAATTTTGCAAAAGCGGGAATGACTCCGACCATTGCGACAGTTACCGATGCGGATTTAAGTTTTATAGGCAGATACGGTCATAGTCAAAAAATCGTTATTGAATATGAGGCAAACGGAGAAAGATATGAGCGCGAGCTCGGCTCCGATATGTCGGTTTCGTTTAACGCGGGCGCTTACGGTAATTATAATGCGGGAGATAAGGTGAAAATTTTTTATGATCCCGCAGATCCCATGACGATCATCGCCGAGAGATCAATGTCGGTTTCGATATTTTCCCTTGTGTTTGCTTCTTGTGCGTTAGCTTTTTTTACTGTCATATTGATCGTAGCAATAAAAGCAAGTTTGAAATAGCAAAAAATTGAATAATTAAAAATATCCCCGCGGGAGGGCGGTGCGCCGTAGGAATAATCAGCCCTGAAAAGCGCCTTTTTCCCCGTTACTGCGTTAAAAATGCTCGGAATACATAGCCAGTATTCCTGCGCTTTTTGCCTTGTCCCAAGAAAAAATCCATCTTTTCAGGGTGCTTTGCAGTTTTGAGCGAGATATTTTTCGCAAAGACAAAATAAAAAAATTCGGGAATACTTTGTGTATTTCCGAATTTTTTTGTAAAGTATCGGCGGAAAAGAGCCGATCAAAACCTG
>JAFXWT010000327.1 GCA_017542695.1 Clostridia bacterium | reverse complement strand
GTCTCACGCGCTCGTCAAGGGTCTTGTTCTGTGAGATGTTCTGGAGCCTTGATACTTCCTTTATCACCGTCTTTTCGGTGATCTCATCTTCCGTAGGGTCGGGATATCTTGAAGCTCCCACGAGCTTTTTGAGCTTGCATATCTTCATTATCGGCTCATCGAGCGACACGAAGAGCCTGCTTTGTCCGGGGTCGCCCTGACGCGCCGAGCGTCCGCGGAGCTGGTCGTTTATGCGCGCGCTCTCGGCGAGGAACGTGCCTATCGCGTAAAGTCCGCCCGCTTCTACCGCTTCATCGCGGCATTTTTCGTCCGCGCCGCCGAGCTTTATATCAACGCCGCGTCCCGCCATATTAGTCGAGACCGTGACCGCGCCGGGCATTCCGGCATTTTTTATAATCTCGGCTTCCAGCTCGTCGTTCTTCGCGTTCAGGACGTTATGCTCTATTCCTTCCGCTTTCAGGAGAGCGGAGAGTTTCTCGCTCTGGGCTATATCGGCTGTGCCGACAAGAACCGGCTGTTTTTTCTCGTGAGCTTTTTTGATCTCAGCCGTGACGGCTTTCAGCTTGCTTTCTTCGTCGTAATATACCGCCATGGGCAGGTCTTCGCGGCGGGAGGGGGTGTTCGGGTCGATATGCTTGACGATAAGTCCGTAAAGCTCAGCGAACTCGTCCTTCGCGCTCATGGCTGTACCGGTCATTCCCGCGATGCTCTTATACTGCCGCAGGAAGAACTGTACGGGTATGCTTCCCATGATGACGCCGCGCTCGGAGACGTCAAGCCCGTGCTTGAGCTCGACCGCGGACTGTAATGTTCCGGGATAGCTGCGGTTCTCGGCAACACGTCCCGTAAATGCGTCTATTATGCGAACGGCACCGTCCTTCACGATATAGTCCTTGTCCTCGGTCAGCACATACAGCGCCCTGAGGCAGTCGTTGAGCTTCGAGAGCAGATCGTTGTTTTCTTCGTCATAGATGTTTTCAAGCCCGAAGTGCTTTTCGGCTTTCTTTTCGCCGGACGGCGTCAGGAACGCGGAGCCCGTGCTCTCGTCGCTGTCGTGATCTTCGTCGGAAAGGGACTTTGCAAAGTCAAATATGTCCGGAAGCTCCTCGTCCTTGTCAACGTCCATTACTCCCGCGGCGATCATCGGTATCCTCGCTTCGTCGATCAGCAGGGAATCCGCCTCGTCAACAATGACTTTTTCATAGTTTCCCGCGACCGGTTCATCCGGCGGGAACACAAGAAAATCGCGAAGGAAGTCAAATCCGCACTCCTTCACCGTGGAATATAGCACATCCGCCTTATATGCGGCTCTGCGCTCGTCGCGGGACGTTTTTTCCGTGATGTACGCGGTCGATACGCCGAGCAGGTCATAGACCGGCTTCATCCACTCGCGGTCGCGCTTGGCCAGATAGTCGTTGAATGTCAGACTGTGGACGTGCTCGCCGCGGCACACGGACATGAACGCCGCGAACACCGCTACTATCGTCTTGCCCTCGCCGGTCGCGAGTTCCGCGATATTCTCGTCGTCGAGGAAGCCGCCGGCCATTATCTGGGTATCAAAGGGCGTGAGCTTCAGCCCCTTTTGAACCGCAAGAAACACCGCGGCGTACGCGGAGATCGCGTCCTGGTCAGAACGTGCCTTTTCTATAAGTTCTTCAAGACTGTGCTCTTCTGCCGTATTTCTTACTTCGGCAGCAAACGCTGCCGGCTTTTTTTCAAATCCTTTTATCATTTTTTACCGCTCCGCTTGAGATTATTTAGTCGCTGCGCTTGAGATCATTTGCCGCTTCGCTTGAGATTGGGGGAAACCTTTTCTGAAGAAAAGGTTATCCCCCAAAACCCCTTTCCAAAAAACTTCACATGCTTCGCGTTGAGAATTATAGGATAGTGCACAGATCGGAAGATAAAATGTTTTACGGTGAAAT
>JAFXWT010000326.1 GCA_017542695.1 Clostridia bacterium | reverse complement strand
TCAGGTACATTAAGGATATCAACCTGAGCATCCCCGCTGAGTGTGACTATACAATCGTCGCAGAAATTGCGATAACGCACACCCATGCTATCTTTGATCCTACACTCCTTGATATCGGCTTCTCGTCCACAGTTATCGCATTTTGCCATTTTTGTTTTACTCCTTCCTTATTCGCCTGACTTGTGTCCGCCTATAGATTTGTTTCTTTCAATCGTTGTTGCACCTTCCTGAAGATTCATGCCCTTGAGGATGGCGTTCTTACCAAACTTCTTTTTGAGTTTAATTGAAGTCTCCTGAATCTTGCGCTCTCTTTCCAGCGCCGCTTTCTCAGCGGCGTTTTTCTTTTCAATCTCTTCCGGATCGTCAAAAAGTGACATCTGAATTTGTTCGGGTTCGGCGTTCGCTTTCGACTCATCAATGACGTGGTTTGCAACAACGTACATTCTGCGAACCGTCAGATCTTTGTCAACTATCCGCTCATAGAGCTCAGTGACCTTATCCATGATCAGTTTGGTGGAAGAGGTAAACTTTCCGAGATTGATAGACCCGTGCGCTTGTTTGGGAGTCTTCCGACCGTAACGGTCTGTTTCGACGGCGCCGTCGTAGCGTTTACCATTGGTGAGATTTTCAATGTCATAGCCAACAGTCAGCACCATTTGATCGGTTACAAGCCCTTTTTCGACAAGATCCAGCACGAGCAGATCGGTCATTTCCTGAACGATGAGGCGACCTTTCTTAAAATCATAAGGCTGAGACAACACCTGCCCGGAACTCAAGCTATTGTTCTCGGGCTTGTACGCTTTGACGTCTGCTATCGTCGTCGGCTCCCAACCCCAAGCGTGATTAATGAGCAGTTCAGCGTTTACTCCAAACTCTTTATACAGTCTTTCTTCATTGTTGATCGAACACCTGGCAATATCTCCAAGCGTGTAAATATACATTGCTTCGAGGCGCTTTGCAATTCCCGGACCGATGCGCCATATATCCGTAATGGGCTTGTGATCCCACAGCTGTTTCCTGAAGCTCAACACGTCCAACTCGGCAATGCGAACGCCATCTTTATCTGCCGGCATGTGTTTTGCCGTAACGTCCATAGCGACTTTGGCAAGAAACATATTCGTCCCAATGCCGGCAGTCGCCGTGATCCCTGTCTCTGCAAGAACGTTCTTGATCAAGCGCATTGCGAAATCATGCGCCGTCAGTTTGTAGGTCTTCAGATAGTAGGTCGCATCGATGAAGACCTCATCGACAGAGTAAGCAAATATGTCCTCCGGCGCCACGTCACGCAAATAGATCGAATAGATCTGTCCGCTGACTTTCATATACTCCGCCATTCTCGGCGGAGCTTTGATAAAATCCAGTTCAAGCGTTGGATCGGATTTTACCTTCGTATCATCATCCGACTTGCCTGAAAAGGGTTTCCCTCGCAACGCATACTTTCTTTGTCGGTTGACTTCATTGACCTTCTGTACTGCTTCAAACAACCTCGCCCTGCCCGAAATCCCGTAGGATTTAAGCGAAGGGGAGACGGCAAGGCAAATCGTCTTTTCCGTCCGGCTTTCATCCGCGACTACAAGATTTGTGGTGAGCGGATCGCGACCGCGTGCAACACATTCGACGGAGGCATAGAAAGACTTCAGGTCTATCGCAATGTATATGTTGCCGTCGTCGATCATCTGCGCTCACCATCCCTTCATGTAATCTTCCAACTCTCAGATAATATCTTTAAAATCCGCTTTCTTGATTTCAAGTATGTCCTTGTCACTTAGATTATCAACAGTAACTATTCTGTTGGCTTGATTTGCTACAACCTTTTCAAATATGTTTCTTACATCACGAGCATTACCAAAGTTCTCATCGCGGCTGACATATAATTGCTCAAAATACCTTGATAATATTGGTAACGCTTGCATTTCAATAGTGTAATTGTTTCTTTCAAGAAATTTAAGGAATATATCTAAAAGCTCATTCCCCTTATAGTCCGGGAAGTGAATAAACTTATTAAATCTTGATTTGAGTCCCGGATTAGAATTGATAAATGACTCCATAAGTTCATCATAGCCAGCAACAATCACAACAAAATCTTCACGGTGATCCTCCATTGATTTAAGGATTGTTTCAATGGCCTCTGCCCCAAAATCCTCCTTATATTTCGGAGCTAACGAATATGCTTCATCTATAAACATAACACCGCCCATAGCACTATCTATAACTTCTTGTGTTTTAATTGCTGTTTGACCCACGTACCCCGCAACCAAACCGCTTCGATCGACTTCAACAAAGTGCCCCTTGCTCAGAAAACCAAGTGCATGATAAATCCTGCCGATAATTCGAGCGACGGTTGTTTTTCCTGTTCCGGGGTTTCCCGAGAAAACTAAATGCTGTGACATATCCGGCACCTTCAATTGCCGCTCTTTTCTCAGTTGTCTTACGCGCATAAAATTGCAAAGACTTTTTACATCTTCTTTTACTGTTTCAAGACCAATTAAGTCGTTTAGCTCTTTCATCGCTTCATTGAGAACAGATTCATCGATGACAGCATCTTTCAATTCAGAGGTTAACGTTTTTTCGGCATTTTTGCTTTCTTGTAGCTCTCTTCTTTCTCTCATCACAACGTCAAACTCACTTGGCTGACTGCTTGCCATATTATTTGGTTTTGTCTTGGTTTTATCTGCTGCTAACCTTTCTAATGCGTCGGGTTCGTTTATCATACTAAACGGCATAGCTCCTCTGGGACTGTCTCCCTCTACACAATCAATAAGTGAAAGCAATCCAACTTCCAATTGAGCTCGTCTTGTTTTTGATTCGACTTTATTAAACCATTCGCTCAAAAAATCGATTCCATCTGAGTTGATTTTCCAGCGTGTTTCGGAGCTGACAATCGCCTGATAAAGCGTATCGAATAGATTTTGCTGTGGATCATTATCTCCATATGTGTTCTCAAGCAAAAGATCGATCAGTTTTCTTGCAAGATCATAATATTCACTATTTACTAAATCCCTTATAAACCATTCGCAGTGCAAATGACCATCATACCTATCATATTTGAACACATACTCTGCGATATCGTCTTTGCGTGAAAAAACTTTTACAGCATCATCGAATTCAAGAGATTCGACCATATCATCTGTTAAGTGATGATAATCAATGGGGGAAGCAAGTTCTTCGTTACTATATCGTTTTAAAAGATACACCCACATCTCACAGCCCTCGTCAAAGGACAATTCAATCATGGGAACAATAATATTCTTGAACGAAGACATAACTTGATAACCATCGTTACTTGTCTTATTAAAACTGTCTTTCAGCAGATCAAAGTTCTTTCTTAACACATCAATTTTTGCCATGGTTTTCCCCTCATCCTTGCTATATAGTTAATAAGTTTATACTCTCTCCGTCTTTTTTTCCTTTACCCACAGGCCGAACCTTTCGGCTAAGTCCCAATCCGTTTTCAGTATTTTGACTTGTTTCTGAAAACCACCGTTAACGGTCTCCTGATGGATTATATCCTTATGTATCAGTTCCTCAAGTGCGGCTGTTATGTACCGTTCTTCGACATTGTTGCGGCGTGCTACGTTCTGTACCGTCGTTCTGAAGGTCGGATACATAATCCGATTCTGACTGTCGAGATAATCCATATTGCTGAGGATCATTTTATAATAACGCTCAAATTCCTGATCGCTTGTAGGCAACTCAATGCATTCGTCAGACACCGATCGCAGAGCATTGCTGATTGCTTTACGAATCCCGTAAACAACCACCTTTTTCTTCTTTTTGTTTTTGAGATAAGCGGCAACAGATGAAAAGTGACCGTCTCCGGAGAAAAGGATATACACATCCGTTTTGGGATACTCGTCTACATCCCGATAAATATAGTCAAGCAGAATAAAGTCCGTAAAGTCCTTTGACGGATGGACAGAAGGATTTTTCGTCTCGATGATATTGTTTGTTATCCTGCGAATTTCCTCAACGGATGAACTTAACCTTCCTTCGGAAAAATCACCGAAAAAGAAGATACGCTTAACGTCATACTGCTTCGTAAGTTCTTCGCCAAAATCCTCGATCCTCGGTTTCAGGCCGTACAGGCGGTTCAGCGAATAACTCCAATGTTCAAAGTCTACAAATACTGCGGCTGTCTGTTTCTTCTTGCGAAACAGTGCTTTGATTTCCATGAATAAATCCTCACGTGTAGTTGATAATCAGTTTCTTCTTGAACATTTCTCGGCGTCGATGGCAAGTACAAACATCAACGCGCAGAGCGCATCGTTCGGGTTGACAACGTCGATCATCATAAACTTAATACCAATCTTTCAATTCATCGTTATTATTCGCATGAGTGTCTATTGAATATATTGTGTACCCTAAAGCATATGGATGACTTGCCGGAACACCAAAAACACTACAATCATGTGCTGGCAGTTCGTGCGCTCCTTTGAAATATGTAACGATTGCTACAAAAAAACCTTTCATATAATCCTTATTAGGTAACTCTTTTAAGTCGTATTCTGAATACTTGAAATCTCTCTTGCAAATAGGAGTACGATGAGATTCAATCGTTACATGATCACTAAAAATAAACACATCGAATTCCTGAACATTATGATTAAATAATAAAAACTCTCTTCCTTGGTCTTTCTCAAGATAATCGCTTATATCAGAGACTATCTTTTGTTTCAACATATTTTTTCCTATTGAGTTTCCTTCTTGTATCACATCACTGTGAGCTTTTTCAAAAAAATCAAACACATTGTCAGATGTGGCTTTGATCATTTTATTGATATCAAACTGAATATCAATATTAAACGTGTAAAGCCAGTTTGGATGAAGTATTGTCCCCACATTTTTTCTGGATACCGAATTGCTCACGACAAATCCCCAGAGAACGCTTTGCCTCTCCAAGTAAGAAATATATTCTCTGCATTCGTCAGCCGCATAATTTGCACACTCTCTAGAAACATGAAATAGGTAGTTGTTTTTTAATCCGAAAGTATTCCTTTGTGCAATGATAAAGTTATTCAAGCTTATTCCTGATGGATCTGCCAGAGTATTAAAAACAAAAAGCTCATCTTTTGAATCTGATAATGCTGGTATTGTTCTAAAAGGCATATGCATTCTCCTCTGATAAATCTAATTAAACTTTTTGGGAGTTATAAATGTTTTTTAGGTTAGTTTCTTGAACATTTCTCGGCGTCGATAGCAAGCACAAACATTAACGCGCAGAGCGCATCGTTCGGGTTGACAACGTCGATCACATAGGTATCGGTCAAGTTAAATATCTGCTTGGAGATCGAGGCAACCAGTTCTCCTCTTGCCCCGGAAATGTGGTAGTCCCACTCAATGAAGTTGCCGTCGATATGCCAGCCGTTGAAGTCAATATCGTACTTCGGTCTGAACAGTGTGAGCTCTTTGCTGATCCTTCCGATGTAGGTGTTACCCATATAGACCTCGAACTTGGGAAGGAACGTGATGATCTTTTCTCTGACCGTTCCAACCTCACGGCCCGCGGGGTCAAATATCTTTAGGCAATGTCCCCAAGCGAGTTGCCCTCTGACCACATATACAGTGTTTCCCGCCTCGTCGTAAATATCGTAGCTATCAAACCACGAAAAGAAGCGTTGCTTAAAGAGAAGTTTCATTCTTCTTTCTTCCCCGGGATAAATTCAACGATGTCCTCGATCTGACAGTCGAGGGCGTCGCATATCTTCGTAAGAACGTCGGTTGTGACGTCTTCATCCTTGCCCATCTTCGTAAGAGCATAGCGAGAGACCCCTGCAGACTTTGCAAGGTCCAGTTTGGTCATGTTCTTATCGAGGAGCAGATGCCACAATCTTTTATAACTTACTGCCATTTTGTTTTCCTCCGTCGTAAATACACAAGGGTAAAAAGAACTGATCATATTATATCATAAGCGGCTCCGAAAATCAAGCACGCTGACCGATTTTCAAGCACAAAAAAGGCTCGATCGAGTAACTTTTTTATGACAATTTAATTCAACGCGAGCGAAACGCGAAGGGCGTCGTTGATCTTTTGCTTATACTCATAGTCCTTTATTTCTCCCATTTTGTATTTCAGACGGTCGATCGGTATCGTCTGGATCTGCTCGCAAAGAGCGATTGAACTCAAAGCAAACGAAGTTACGCTCGGCGGCAGCTCGACGTGTGTCGGTAAGTCTCGCTTGTTTTTACTCGTGAGCGGAACAATGATGACAGTCGTTGAGTTTCCATTTCCGACGTTATTCTGAACGATGACGACGGGACGGGTTCCGATCTGTACCGATCCTCCGACGTCGGGGAGAGTCGACCAGAATATATCAAATTTTCTCGGTAGTATTTCGTGATCCATAAAAACATCCTTTCTTTGATCTCTGTGAAATACTACGGTCGTTTTTATACCCGTTTCAAGAAAAGAACAGCCGAACCGATGCTTTTGACGTCAGTCCGGCTTCGTTTTCAGTCCTCTTCGGTCAGGTTGTAGAACAGAATCGGGTTGTTGATGGACTCAAAATAGTTTGCAAGCCCGTGTACTGCCATTGCCTGCAGGAACGTTTTGACACGTTCGATCATCGGAAACAGACTCTTCTCGTCGATCAAAATGTTTACCGTATCCACGAATCGTGTGCTTCCCTCTTTGATCATTACGCCCTTCTGCTTAGTGATAAGCGGAACGCCCCAGCCGTTTGCAACGGTGAAAGCGTAAGGGTAGTTCATTTTGGGATGATAAACAACTTTGAGCATGGTGATACGCCGTTCCTCCTCGTTTTCCGGATTGATGTACTTCTCGTAATTGAGGATCTTCACGTCCGAAAAGAGTTCTCTCGCGCTTTTGACCTCTTCAAGCTCCGCAGTCGCTTCTGCGATTGCGGCGTCAATGGAACCGCTCGGAATATCAGCAGGGGAGGAAACCTCGTTCAAAGCTTCGATCATCTTTTGTCCTGCCTCACTGAATATCTCGTTACGACTGCCCGCAAACTGCTTGGCAAGCTCCATAACCTTATTCATTCCGTTTGACTGTCCGCTTGACTTGCCGCCGCCTTTCAGCTTCTGCAATCGCTCCAGATGCTTGACGCATCTGTTGTAGTCGCTGATCGTGGCGGTTTTGGCTTTTGTGATCACGCTTGCGAGACGCTGGAACTCATCCGGGGATAAGTTGTAAAATGCGTCAGTGGCAAGATCGCCAGTACCTTCGCTGTAATCCTTCGCGTTGATCCTGATGCGGGACATAGGACTGTGCGGCCATGCCATCGCGTCCTTTTCCCAACGGGTATCGTCCATAAACTCCAGCAACGCTTTTTTGGTCTTGAACACGCAAATCTGTCTTGTGTTTGTCTTACCGGCCACGCAGTCTCACCTCACTTTCGTTATCACGCGCAGAGATCCAGAAGGGATAACTCTTTGGTGATCTTTCCTCTGTAGCAGTTGGATTTGAGATAGCCGTATGCGGTAAATTCCTGCGGCAGACCAAGTTCAATAAACCTCTGAGCAAGATTAAACCCCACAAGCGAGAAATCCTTTGCAAACAACTTGACGTGCTGATCGTGATCGCCCATAAAACGGTGCGACTCTTCGGAGAGTTTAACGCGAATCTTTACGACAGGTCGCGGAACCTCTGAGCCAAACGGTTCAAGAGCTTCGATCTGAGCGTAGAGATCATCAGTGATTTCCGACTCATCGAGTTCAAGGTCCCATTCGCTAACAGGCTTCAGGTCATCTTCGGTAAGAGAACTTGCGCAATCGTTCATGCGCCTTCTGAACTCTTCAAAGGAGTTATCGTCCGCCGAGATTGTAAGTCCTGCCGCAAGCTTATGGCCTCCAAAGCGTTCAAGCAGATCTGAACAGGATGCGATCGCATTCAGTATATGAAACGCCTCGATCGATCTTGCACTTCCGACCCAATGAAGTACGCCGTCAGCATCCGTCTTTGGAGCAAACACAAGCGCCGGCCTTCCGTACTCCTCTTTCAGATTGCCCGCCAAAAGTCCCACAATGCCGGTTTTAGCCGTTTCCGCTTTGATGACGAGGACTTTATCGCCTGCGGCAATTCGCTCCTCTACGGTGCCTTTTATCGCTTTGTAGCACTCCGCCTGCAATTCCTTCCGCTGTTCGTTCACGGCGACAATCTCGCTTGCGAGTGCCTTTGCCGTCTGCTCATTGCTTTCGAGAAGCATAACCAGTGGCAGAGACGCGCCGTGTGAATTCAGCCTTCCGGGTGCGTTCAGACAGGGAGCAAGTCGAAAAGCGATATCTTCTGCCGTAACGCTTCCGATATCGGGCATGATCTCCTTGACTCCCAGCCGGTCATAGCCGGGACTCTTCATCCGTGCAATCGCCCTTTTGACGATAACACGGTTTTCACCCGTAAGAGGCGCAACGTCTCCGATCGTACCGAAGGCTGCAAGATCAGCGAGCGACATCGCAAAGTCGTGCTCGTTCATCATCTCTAACAGATAATGTGCGACCTTCCACGCAAGACCGGAACCGGTGAGTTCAGTGTAAGGATACGTCTCGCCGGGAACATGCAGGTCAATCAACGCGTCCGCATCGGGCAAAAGCTCTCCGGCCTCATGGTGGTCGAGAACGACGAGCTTCTTTCCCTGTTCCTTGATGTACTTCGCCTCTTCGATTGCTCTGACGCCGTTATCCACGGTGATAAAGAGTTCAACGCCGAGTTCAATTTGCTCTTTGATCGCTTTCAGACTGATCCCGTATCCTTCTTCAATCCTGTCAGGCAATCTGACAACCACGTTTGCGCCGAGCTTTTTCAACGCCAGAAACATGATCGCGGATGAGGTGATCCCGTCAGCGTCATAGTCTCCGAATACGCAGATCTTGACGCCGGAGCAAACAGCGTTCCAGATGATTTCAGTAGCCGACACTATGTTTCGTATTTTCCGAGGGCTTATGATATCATCTCCGAAAAGATGGTCATTTGCTTCCTCAACAGTTTTGATTTTCGCCTTACATAACGCCGCCGCTTCAAAGCTGCTGTACCCGTTTTCCAAAAAAGACTTGTATTCCTCCGGTAATTTGCTTTGTTTCCATTCCATTTAAAAGACTCCTTCCTATAATATCAAAGTTTGTTATTTCATTTATACGGGACATTTTATCGCCGTTTCAAGAAAACAACAAAGGCGATCCCGAAAGATCGCCCTCATCTTATGCCGCCGGCAATGACAACTTCTTCTTTTTTGCCCAGGCTTTCAAGAAGGCTGTGAGTCCACCATCACGGTAGTGGTCGACGTTGCAGTTTGACAGACCGTGGATCTGTGACACGCGTTCCTGATCTGAGTAGATCTCCATTGTAAAGAATGGAGCAGTAGGATCCTTTTTTCTGCGAATGAAACAGATACAGCTTCTTCCGGCAATGATCCTGTCAGCATATGATCCGACGCAGTGGTTGAGCTTACGCCCTTCTTCAAACAGATCCTGCATGGAAGACGGCGCGATAATCATATAATCGTCGTCCTCATACTTGTACTTTTCTTCATACTCGCTGCAGATGCTTCGGAATTCCTCATCCTTTTTTGCATCAAGAATGATCTTCTGCTTTGCAACAGCACGGTCGTGTTCTCGCTTAAGACTGGACGGATATCTTACGGTCTTATCTGATAGATCCGCGTCGATCGTCTGACATGCTTTCAGATAATCACGCCACTCGGTCGAGGCGGGATATGGTGCAAAGCACTGACTGATACGGACTCTTTCGAGATATTCACAAACCTGATGAACGCTTATTCCAAGAATCCCAATGATCTCTTCGATATTGGAAACGTGCAGCTTCTCAGCATAGCACCAAGCGATATCCTTCGGATCCACATTCGGATCGATCTTCAAAAATTTTCGAAGCTCGTTAAGACGGAACTTTGTCTGTTCGTGATACAGATCCGAATAATACTTTGCAAGCGGTTTGTTTAGCATCAGGACGTCGTTGATACCCTTTCCATCCTCATTGAAATCAATCTCTCTTCCGAGAAGAGCCTCGTTTACAATGTCTCTTAAAAGATCATCCCAACCGAGCTTCAGAATTCTCTCTACGAACGGATGCTTGAGCCATACGGCTATATACTCAATAAACGCTGAAACACTGACGTTCTCCTTGCCTAATTTGTCTGCATACTCTTTCGCCCCTGAATACTTCAAGAACTCGGCAGCCGCATTGGAAAAGAAAATGTTACTCTTGTTGATATCATTGTGAGGGAGCTCGTTTGTCTTCTTATACCGAAGCGAACCGTCGCATTCGTATAATCTGTCCCATAAAATGTCATCCGAAGCAGTGCGAATATAGACCCGTTCCGTTTCTCTTCTCCGAGGTTCAAACGTGTTCTTTCCAACGGTAAGATCGTCTCTGCAAAGGCGTACAACTAAATCTCCACGGTCAGTCATATTGATATAAAGCGATTCATTAGAATAATAACTCCCGTCATGGTACAGCTTTTTTCGTTTCTTACACTCCGGGCATTCTCCGTAATTTTGTATCAGTCGACCATGCAATTGAAATCTGAATTTACTCCCGCATTCAGTGCAAAAGCCATTGTAATCAGAAATCCCTTTAATTTCGTCATAAGAAACAAAGTTCGTTATAATGCCGTTGGGTTTCGCTTGAGGCAGTTCACTAATATCACAAACCGGGTCCGATTCCATAATTTGCTTTGCTTTTTTGGCGCCGTACGAATTGACCGGAGACGATGAATACCTTAGCATATCCTCAATGTGCTTAATCTGATAAAGCGCATTTCCGTAATCCACAGTTATCTTATCCCTTCGCCATCCGGAAAGAAGCTCCAGAGCATCGTCCGTGTAGTAAAACTTCGTCCAGTTTACCTGTAATGTGCCGACGCTGCAGGTCGTGTAGTCGCCGAATCGGTAATAAAACCTACCGTCAGGATAAATGAATCCGAAGCCGCGCACTTCACAGTACGTTTTGTTGATCTTTCTGCCCACATCGTTCTCCACTGTTCCATCGTGAACGTGGACGTACAGGATCCCGCGAGTATCCATGATATCCGCTGCGGTGAAATAGACCAATTCGCTTTCAGTCATATACCCGCCGCTGAATCTCAGCATTCCGACGCCGTCCTTCACAACAGATATTTTCCTGTAAAGCTCAGCGCCGCAATGCTTACAGTTGAATTTGTCGTTACAGCCCTCCAATCCTTTCGTCCGATACGTCTGCGTGGTGAAGCAGTGCGGGCATCTGTATCTCATACGATTTCCTCTATCTGTTTCGACGGAAGAAAGCTTTATGTATGGATAGATTGCCTTTTCCCTGATCCCAGACATCACGTTGCTTGTCATGATGTACTCGCTGATTGCCAGTTTCCATTTTTCTTTGTTTGTCATTTGAAATCTCTCCTTCATAATTTTTAAATTTGGTTACTTATGTATTACGGGAGATTTCAGAGCTGTTTCAAGAAAACAAATCCTCGCGCTTTGAAGGCTTGCTTTTGTTTTTCAATCGATACGTCCTTAGCTTGTATCCGGCTGCTTTTGCTTTCAGCATATCATCATGACCGTGGCATTTGAAATAGGGGTCTTCCTTACTGATTTTCCTTCCCTCTATGTACTTTTCTCTTGTTACACGCCAAACTCCATCGATTGCCCTTTTTCCAAGTTGTCGCTTCACACCGGGGCATTTTTCAAGAACAAAATCCATTGCCTCACGTTTTCCTTTTCCGCGAACGTAAAAATCCATATAACAAAACTTTTCACGGCCGACGTGACCGCATTTTGCTCGGACCTTGTAATATTTTAAATCCTCCACTTGTTCCTCCTTGAAGTTTTTTCTCGGAAAAATACTACGTTCGTTTTTATGCTCGTTTCAAGAAAAGAACACGGGAGTGGAGATGTAATTGTCTCCGCTCCCGCTTGTTTCAGACCGATAAATAATCAGAATTCGTCTTCGTAAAGTCCCGGATCTGTTCCGTAAACCAGTTTGATTTCTTCTTCGTCAGGATCCCATGCCATAAGATAACTCTTGTCGGGATCGACGTCGTCTTTCTTCATCTGATCACGATACCATCTCTTGATTTTCTTATTCACAGGCTCAGATAGACTAAACGAATGCCCTGCGCCGCGCTTATACCAGATCATGCACCGCCCATACGATGTTTTTTCTGTCAATTCGTATGAGACGCCGCATCTTTGGCAGACGCTGAATTCCTCGGTTGTTCTGCAGTTAAATTCATAATACATTACTCCTCCGCATCGTGGGCACTTTCTGTAATCAATAACTGAACTCATAATCATTCTCCTTCACTTTCGTTTTTCAGTTTTTGACATAAAGCGGATAGCCGCTTTGTTCCTCTCGTGTTTCGAATCGCATAGCGAATTGCATCCTCGTCTCCAATCAGGATGATCCTCTGCTTTGCACGCGTCACTCCCGTATAGAAGAGATTTCGCAAAAGCATCATGGCGTGAAAGTTCGTGACGACCATTATAACGACCGGGAACTCCTGTCCCTGCGCCTTATGAACCGTTGTAGCGAACGCGTGCTTGAGTTGTTCAAACTCACTTTCGCCGTACTCCACCTTCAAGCCCTGATAATCAACCTGTAGACGCTTTTTTGCCTTTGAAACAAGTGAGATAACACCTGTGTCTCCGTTAAAAACGCCCTTGTCGTAATTATTCGATACCTGCATCACTCTGTCGCCCTTACGGAATATCACTTTTCCGATCGTCAACTGATCTTCTTCGGAAATCTCCGGATTGGCGATCCTTTGCAGAGATACATTCAGCTCATCCACTGATGCTTCGGTCTTACTGCGAAGAGGTGAGATGACCTGAACGTGGTACGGATCTTTTCCTCCGGTGAGAAACTCTTCGTTATAGACTCTCTCGGTTACCGCTCTGAGTCGTCTGCAATCCTTGTCTGTTGGCTTATCGGGCACTTTAACCATAACGAAATCTGCGCGATTGGTCACAAGATCTTCATCTCCGCTGTTGATCTTGGCGGAGTTGATAAGAATCGTTTTACGCGAACCGTGGCGGTAGGAATGCACTAATCGTGCAACGGGAATAACTCCTGATTCGATGATATCCGCAAGAACATTTCCCGGTCCGATCGACGGGATCTGATCGACGTCTCCAACAAGGATCAGCACGGTACTGTCGTTGAGTGAACGAAGGATGCAAGCCATAATGTCAATGTCGAGCATAGACACCTCGTCGAGCACGACCACGTCGCTCATAATGATCTTTGCTTCCTCTCTGTCACGGGAGGTATCATAGCGAATATCAAATAGCTTGTGGATCGTCCGCGCTTCTCTTCCGGTAGACGACGCCATTCTTTTTGACGCCATACCGGTAGGAGCAGCGAGCGATATATCCGGCTTATGCTGCCCGAGCCGTTTTACTGCGTATTCGAGCGTACGGATATATGTGTTGAGCAAGGTGGTCTTTCCGGAGCCGGGACCGCCAGTAATCACTGACGTTGTGTTTCGGATCGCAGAAAATACCGCGCTCCGCTGAACCTCGTCAAGATGATACCCCACTTCGTCTTCGGCAACCGTGAGACATTCCTGCAGCAGATCATCAGGAATCGATGCGTATGGGCTTTTCTTTTCCGCTCTGCGTCTTAAGATGTCCGCTACGTCCTGTTCGTTCTCATAACGTTCCGGGCAGTAATACCGTCCGCCTTCAGATACAATATCTCCGTTTGCGGTCAGATTGTGCAGTCGCACTTCAAGAGTTTCCTTTGTAAACGAGCACTGTATCGCCGCGTTATCGTGAAAGAAAAGATTCGTCTCTTCAACAAGCTTATCCTGCGTCAGATAGACGTGACCTTTTGATCCGGCACGAACAGATAAAACGTAATTCAGCGCGGTTTTCAGTCTGCGCTCATCATCTGCGTCGAAACCGAGATCATTGCCTATCCTGTCACACAACTTGAACGACAAAAACTTATCGTCGCAAAGCCGATATGGATTTGCCTTGATCATCTTTACAGCGTTGCTTCCGTAGGTCGCGGCGATCAGACTGATTTCCTCCTGGCGAACACCGTATCGGTGCAGAAAACAGCAAAGGCTCTTCTTTTCTTTTTGTTCTACAAAGGCGTCGTGAATCTGCTTTGCTTTTTCCGGCGTCACTCCTTTGATGATGGTCAGCTTTTGCGGCGTCTTCTCGATAACTTCATCCGCATTCGGATATAGTGCGATGATTCTCGCCGCAAGCTCCGTGCCGACGCACGGAAGCTCCGCAATGAACTTGCGAAGCAGAGCAGGCGTTTCAAACTCACATACCGCGTAATCCGTCACCTTGAATTGCCACGGGAAATAACTTCCGCTCGGTCTGTTTTCCC
>JAFXWT010000325.1 GCA_017542695.1 Clostridia bacterium | reverse complement strand
TATGGTCTATCTCTCCCTCCCCTCGGAGTGCGGCACGGTCTACACCAAAGCGGAGCTTGAAGCGATAAGGCGCAAGTGCGACGAATATTCCCTTCTTCTCTACGTCGACGGCGCAAGGCTCGCCTCCGCGCTCGTCTGCCCCGAATGTGATCTGACACTTCCCGATCTCGCCGCGCTGACCGACGCTTTCTACATCGGCGGAACGAAATGCGGCGCGCTCTTCGGCGAGGCGCTCGTGATCCTTGATCCGAAGATCGACGACCATTTCCGCTGGATGATAAAACGCCAGTGCGCTATGCTCGCAAAAGGCAGACTCATCGGCGTCCAGTTCGAGGCTCTCCTCGACGGCGACGATCCGCTCATTTTCAGGATAGCGCGCCGCGAGAACGAAGCGGCAAACGTGATAAGGCGCGGCCTTGCGAACCTCGGTGTTAAATTCTTCGGCTCATCCCCGACGAATCAGGTCTTTCCGATCCTGCCGGCGGCGGCTGTGCGGGAGCTCGAAAAAGAATTCTTCTTCTATGAGTGGGCGCCCGAGTCGGACGGCATGATACCGATCCGCCTCGTCACCGGCTGGGGAACCTCCGAGGACGAAGCGATAGCCTTCGTCCTTCGTGTAAAGGAACTGATCGGAAAATAATTATTAAACGGGGCGATTTCGCCCCGTTTTTTCACACGATATCCGTTACTTTTCAAAAGAAAAAGGTACTTAACTTACAGACGCGTCAAAACGAACGAAAGGAGGAAACCGATGAACGAACATAAAGACAGAAGAACGGTCGAACTGTTCCTTTGCAGGGATGAAAAAGCAATAGAGCTCTCGCGCGAAAAATACGGCAGGTTATGTATGTCCGTTGCGCGAAATATTCTCGGGGACGAACGCGACGCCGAAGAATGCTTCAGCGAAGCGCTTTTCGCGGCGTGGAACAATATCCCTCCGGCAAGTCCTGACAATCTCGGCGCTTATCTTGTAAAGCTGACAAGAAACATCGCACTCAAACGCGCCAGATACAACGGCGCTGAAAAGCGCGGGGGCGGAAACGTCGACGCCGTGCTTGACGAGCTTGAGGAGTGCATCCCCGGAGATAACGTCGAAGACGTCATCGAATCAAAGCGGATCACTGACGTCATAAACTCGTTTCTCGCTTCCCTCCCCATTTACGAAAGACGAATCTTTCTTCGCAGATATTGGCACGCAGACAGCATCGCCGTAATAGCGCGAGACGTCGGATGCAGCGAGGGAAAGATCAAAATGACGCTGGCGAGGACACGAAAAAAGCTTCGCCGCCGTCTTGAAAAGGAGGATATCTGGATATGAAAAGATCGGAAAAACTGTTTGAGGCATTGACCGACGTCGATGATGAACTGCTGGACGAGTCTTTGAAGCATTGTAAAACGGAACATAAAAAGAAATTCAAGACAAGAGTAATCGGAACGGCAGCCGCGGCATGCCTCGTTGCCGTTGCCGCGGCGGCTCTGATCCGTTTCTATCCGAGGTCGACAACCGTAAATAAAATACCGCTTTCAAGCGAGACCGAGACCGGAACCGAAACGCATAAAGATAAAAACGACATACTTCCGGTCAAATGGGGCTTGGAATGGGAATTCGGTATCAATGCGGAAACGTACGAAGAAACGAATCTGAACTTTCTTGACAACGAAGACGCAGACGGAACGCTTTACGCGGTCAACGTAAAGGCGCCTGATCTGCCGGAGGCGGAAATGCTCGAATTCGCAGCATGG
>JAFXWT010000324.1 GCA_017542695.1 Clostridia bacterium | reverse complement strand
CACATCTTCAAGTCCGTTGAGATCAAAAAGGACGGTTCCAAGTATGTGTTCGACGCCGTTCTGAATAAGGTCGAAGGACAGGTTCAGGGATATGATATGAGCGACGTCTTCAAGGTCAGTATTTCGGTCGAAATGCCCGCCAAGATCAGCGCGTATAAGAACGGGACCGTTGACGGCAAGAAGATCACCTTTGACGTCTCTGATCTCAGTGAAGAACTCGAACTGTATGCCGAATGCAAGACCGCAAGCGTCGTTCCTGTCGTAATCTGCGGAGTGCTCGTCATCGCAAGTATCGTTGCCTTTTTCGTAATCAGAAAAAGAAAGTAAGGTGAGCGTATGACAGCGATGATCCGTCCTATCATTCCGCACCTTCCGAATATCTATGAGATCGACGTATCGAACAGGATCGCGTTTATCGTGAGTTCCATTCTGATGCTGATCTCCGTCGTTCTCGTCGCTTTGCTTGTCGGCAGGTACGCTGCCGGCAAGTTCGACGGGAACAAAAAGAAGACGGCGCTTTGTTTTATCGGTATCACGGCTCTTATGACGATTCTTCTGCTCTGTTTTTTTGGCTGTGCTGCAACCACGGTCAAGGGGGTTATACTCTGCCTCATCCTCGTATTCTCCTCCTATGAGGATATAAAGAAACGGGAGTGCGAAGATTACCTCCATCTGATGGTCGTGATTGCAGCGTTCATCGGGACAGAACTTTCGTCACTTCCGAATATGATTATCTCCGCTTTGTTTGCAGGAGGTCTGATGCTTCTTACGATGCTCATAACCAAATCCAACATCGGCGGAGCCGACATCAAAATGGCGGCTGCCTGCTCGTTCCTTCTCGGGCTGAACCGTGGCGTCATCGGTCTGCTCGTGGGAATGATACTCGCGGTCGTCTTCAATATTTTCAAGAAAGACAAAAAGAAGGGATTTCCCATGATCCCGTATCTCGCTGTCGGATATTTGGCAGCATATTTTATCCAAGTTTAAGGAGGACAAACGAAAGATATGAAAAACAGAACAGTTATCGGCGTGATCTGTATGGTCGTGGCGGTCGCTATCACCTTCCTTATCGCGCCTATCGTCAACAGACTCTCTACGGACTCAAGCGAGGTCATTCGTTTGGCGTCTGACGTAAAACAGGGCGTTCAGATCACAGCGGATCATCTTGAGGTCGCAAAGGTCAAAACGGACTCTATCCCGGATGGAGTGCTGAACGATCCGAAGGAGATCATCGGCAAATACGCTTCTTCAATGCTCTACGCGGGCGATTATCTTACCGCCGCCAAGCTTACCGGCGAGGCGAATACCGCAAGCGACGTGTTCGCTTCTCTTGACGGCAAAAAGGTCGCGGTCAGCGTGACTATCGACACGTTTGCCGCAGGGCTTTCCGGTAAGCTTGAAAACGGCGATATTATCTCTATGATCGTCGTGAATAAGGACACGGGCAAAGCGAGTATCCCCGCCGCCTTGAAGTATATGAAGGTCATCACGACCACCACTGCGGGCGGTATTGATCAGGACAGCATCGTGAAGAACGAGGACGGCAGCTACGAGATCCCGAGTACCGTCACACTGCTTGCAAACACCGAGCAGGCGAAACTGCTCGCAAAGTACGAAGCCGACACTACTCTGACCGTCGCGCTTGTGTATCGCGGAACGGCTGAAAACGCCAAGAAGTTCCTCGACAAGCAGGATGAATATTTCCCGACTCTCGATCCTGAAAAGGAGGATAACAACGACTCCGAGGAGAGTTCGGTCGTTTCTGACGACATCATTCAGCAAGCGAACGACATCATAAACGGCAACGCCGATCACTACGACGTGGAGGAGGCGGTCAACAATGGGTAAAATGATCGCCGTCTGCGGCTCTCCGAACTGCGGCAAAACGACCGCCGCACTCAAACTGGCGCAGGAGATCTACGGTTTGAAAAAGACGACAATCCATTTTCTTTCGCCGGATCTGAACGTGCCTTGTATGGCGTATCTCTTCCCGAACGGAAAGGACTCGGAGCTGTATTCCCTCGGCGTCGCTCTTGATAAGACCGACATCTACCGCGAGGACGTCATGACGCAGACCGTGAACGTGAAAACGATGCAGAACTTCGGTTTTCTCGGCTTCAAGCTCGGCGAAAACCGTTATTCCTATCCGCGTCCTACCGAGGATAAAATCACGCAGCTTCTCACGGTCTTGAAGGACTGCTCTGAATATGTGATCGTGGACTGCTCCTGCGATCCCGACGATATGGTATCGTCCATCGCAAAGCGCGACTGTGATATTGCCGTGCAGATGTTCTCCCCGGATATGAAATGTATCTCCTACTACGCTTCCTGCGTCAATCAGTTCCTTATGATCGATGGCAAGAAAGTCAAGGTCCTGAACGTGATGGATAAAGACATTTACGTTCCGATCTATGAAACCGAAAAACACTTTCACGGCATGGACTTCAAACTGCCGTATGAAAGGAATCTGAAACAGCAGATGATCACCGGTACTCTTTCGGAACGCATCGGGGCTTGCAAATACAGGGCGGAAATCGAAAGACTTGCAAAGGCGGTGATGGCGGATGGGCAAGAATGTTAGTTTTGTTTCGCTCCTTCAGATGGTACAGGAGTATATCTCCCAGAACTACGCCGCCGCGCTCTCGGATAAGAAGAAACTCGGTCAGCTCCGTTCGTATTGTGGTCGAAGGCTTCACGAGCGAAGAACTTTCCAAGCGGCT
>JAFXWT010000323.1 GCA_017542695.1 Clostridia bacterium | reverse complement strand
AGATAGCGCTCGTTGCCGCATTTGAACAGGCAGACGCCGCGTTCCGGATACTTTATCAGTTCGTACTCGCTTTCCTCAATCTGAAGGGCATCCATAAACTCTTTCGGGTTGATGTTGCCGGGGTTGAAGAGAAAGTGGTGCGTCGGAATACTGAACAGCGGTTTTGTAAACTCACGGATGCCGGGGATGAGGAAGTCCTCGATATTCTGGCTTGCGAGTATGATCGCCGATTCCTTTTTGCGAACACGTTTGGAAGCGTTTCGGATATACTCGATTGCTGTCAGATTCGTCAGGAAGAGGTACAGCTCGTCGATGGACGCCACGGTGTTTCCGTTTGTCAGCAGTTTGTGGTTCATATAGGACAGGATGTTGAAGAGCATCGCGTCCTTCAGTTTTTTGTTGCTATCCATCAGTCCCTTGACGCCGAAGCAGATGAATTTATCGTCGCTGATGTTGGTGTGTCCGTTGAAGAATTTGCTTTCCGCTCCCTTGCACATCGAGTTGATGCCGAGGCAGATCTCGCGGAGCAGTTCCTCGGTGAACAGAGACTTGGAGCCGTGTTCGTATTTCAGGTATTCCTGTTCGACCAGATCGTACAGATCCGCCATAATCGGATAATCCGTCGCTTTCAGTTTGCCGTAGTCGGTATAGTCTGTAATACCGAAATTGGCGTACAGCCTGGAGAGCAGAATCTCGATGGCGTCGATATGCGCGTCGGTAAAGTCTTTATACGATCTGAAAAAATCTTTAAGATACGAGATATGCTGGCTCAGTCTCGTCGATTTGCGGAATGCTTCCGGAGCGTCTTTATCGTCATCCGCATCATCCGACCACGCTTTCGGCTCGAGGGGATTGATGATATACTTGCCGGACATAAGGTCGATATAGCAGCCGCCGAGGTTGTCTGTCAGTTCCTCATATTCCTGTTCAGCGTCAAGGGAAATAACGCCTTTTCCGGCTTCGCGCAGGTTTGTGAGAAGCAGTTTCATCAGATAGGACTTACCCTGACCGGAGTTGCCTAGGATGAGGATATTGCTGTTGGTCTTGTCATCATCTCTGCGGTCGAAGTCAACGAGGATATTCGTGCCGTATCTGTCCTTGCCGATATAAAAGCCGTTCGGGTCGGTTTTGCCCGAGTAGTTAAATGGATAGAGATTGGCGACAGATGACGCCGGCAGAACGCGCTCGAACTGCTTTTCAAAATCGTTATATCCGCACGGGCTGATTGACAGGAATCCTTCTTTCTGCCGTAAGATCAGGCGATCAACGGAGATCTTTTCTCGAGTCAGCTCCATCGACACCTCGGTCTGCAGCTCGGACAGTTTTTCGAGGCTATTTGCTGACAGTTCGATAAACACCGCGCAGTGAAGGAGCGGTTCCTTCGTCCGTCGCATCTCAGCAAGAAGCTCGATGACGTCGTTCATATTGCCCTCGCCCTTGATCGACTCCTGCAGATCTTCCGACGTGGAGAGCATCTTGTTTTTTCTCTGGGCATTCTGGATGATTTTGCGCTGCTCGGCAGCGTCAACGTATCTGCTGTAAATATGCAGAGTGACGTTTTCCTTGTCGCCGAAGCGTGAGAGAATGGCTTGATCAGAGGTTGTCGGAGGATACTCTCGGACAGCCCAGACGCATCTGTAGGTATCTCCGAAGATAAAATGATCAGCCATGAATTTTACGGCGGAAGGCGAAACCATATCAAAGAAATCTTTGAGCTGCACCTCCGCCTTATCTACCTTTACGGGTAGTTGTTTTTTTCTGGACATAAAAACCTCCATTTTTTCATTTTATTTTGTACTTGGTACTTGACAAAGTGATAAGAATGTGTTATAATATCGGCAACACAGAAAGGAGAAATGTGTTATGGAGAAAATGGGAGACCGTATTACACGGCTAATGAAAGAAAACGATTATACTCAAAAGGAGCTGGCGAGTATGGTCGGTGTCACCGAATCTGCAATGTCGCGCTATCTTAAGAATGAAAGGGAGCCGAAAGCAGAAGTCATTGCAAATCTTGCAACTGCACTGAACACAACATCTGACTATCTCATCTCCGGTAAAAAATCCGAAGAGGATTTTGCAGAGATTTATCGTTTGGTAGCACGAAGCACCACTACGATGACAGACGAAGAAAAACTTAAACTTGTGAGGATGTTAATTGGCAAATGAGCGATAATGAAGAGTACACATCAGTAAGACTGCCGCCCAAAGTTTATGATCGGATTGAAAAGGAGGTTGTTGCTTTATACAAAAAGCTCCACATTAACGAAATACCTATAAAGCCATTCAAGATAGCATCACAACTTGGTTTTGTTGTGAAAAAGTATTCGAGCCTGTCCCGTAAGGTTCTGATAGAATTAAAGACAAAAGAACAAGAAGGGGTTAGTCACTATGATCCTGAACTCGGAACATTCGTTATTTATTATGACGACACCATTACATACTCGCGTATACGTTTCACTATTATGCATGAGATAGGTCATATTCTTCTTGGGCATAGAGAGGAAAGCGTTCTTGCAAAACGGATGGCAGACTATTTTGCGGCATATTCACTTGCACCTTCTCCTCTTATGGACTTATTCAACTGCGAGGATTATATCGATGTTTCCGATAAGTTCGATGTTTCACCCGAATGCGCCGATAATTGTTTTGACAGATTTACAAATTGGACGTATTACGGAGGAAAAATTAAACCGTATGAAGTCGAGTTGCTTGACTTGTTTCATAAATAAAACTATAAGAGAGGAGTGATGTCCATGCGAGCATCAACCTGTATTGGCAGCGTCTACCAAACCCTGTCAATACGAAATTCAAGCAATCATCCCAAATGTTCTGGAGATACAAGTGTTTTTAGAACAAGTGCAACTTGTACCTCCGCAAAAAAATCTATTAAGAAAGGTACAAGTTTATATGAGAAAATTCGACAAACTTGAAGCCTACGATACTTTCCATTGGAAAAGGATCGTAGGCGCTGAAACTGCGGGCAAATATGATATGCCCGTCCTTAAACCCTGCAAAGATGCAGAAATAGAGTCCCTTATTCCATTTCATATGATAACATCTTTTAAGGGAGCAGCCGATAATACTTGGTTCCACTTCTTTATTGATGACTATCAGTTTGAACGAATATGGAACCGCCCTGATCGATATATTCCGATTCTTGAGAAGTTCAAAGGTGGTGTATCGCCGGACTTTAGCATGTATATGGATATGCCGAAATCTCAGCAAATCTGGAATTGTTGGAGAAACAGGGCGATGGCGTATTATCTCCAGACAAAAATGGATAACATTATTCCAAATGCTTGTTGGGGAGATACTGAAAGTTTAGAGTGGGCGTTTGATGGATTACCCGAGAACAGCGTACTCGCTTTAACAACACAAGGATGCCTTAAGTCAGAAAACGAGTGCAGGCAGATACTTGTAAACGGTCTTCATGAACTTATAAGGGCAAAGCATCCGACAAAGCTTTATGTTTATGGGAAGTTTCCTGAACAGTGGAAAGACCGTTTTCCCGTCCCAATAATAACGCTCAAATCATTCTCCGAAGAGAGGAAGGTGCGTTGCTGATGGGAAGAGGAAATGGCGGCTACACTGAAAAAACGCCCAATCACAGTTACAAGGATTCAGGAGGTCACAAGGTAACTGATCAGGGCGCAATATGGGTTGGAGAAAGATATATTGATGCCGGTTATGAAACCGTATTCAGGCAGCAACATCCTGAACGCGGGCATCAATATGACTTAACAATCAAATCCTCGGATGATGAAAACTTCATCAAAAACATAGAGGTTAAAAGAATTACATCAAAAAATGCTTCAAACATTGCCAAAAACATAAATACCGCTGGTGCTCAAATTTCGGACGGGGATACAGTTGCGCTGTATTTCCCTGACAGAAAATCGACGCAGTCCAATCGAGAATTTGTTGAACGAGGCATTGCAGAGGCAAGAAGAAAAGGTTATATCAAGGGACCCATTGAAGTATGGTTCTCAGATAAAACCAAAATAGAGTATTAAGGGGGTGTCATTATGGCAATAATGGCTTGTTATTGCGGTGCGTCAATGAGTAATGTTGACTGCCCATCTGAGAATGTTATCT
>JAFXWT010000035.1 GCA_017542695.1 Clostridia bacterium | reverse complement strand
CCGTCTTGCCGACGCCCGTCGGTCCGAGAAAGAGGAACGACCCTATCGGGCGGCCGCTGTTCTGTATGCCCGCGCGGCTCCTCATTATAGCCTCCGAGACCTTCCTTACCGCCTCGTCCTGACCGACCACCCTCTTGTGAAGGATGTCCTCAAGATGTAGCAGCTTGTCGCGCTCACCCTCCATCAGCTTCGATACCGGGATGCCCGTCCAGCGTTCCACGATTCGGGCGATCTCGTCGTCCGTAACCCTGTCGCGCAGCAGGCTCGACGACTTGTTCTCCTCAGCCTTCGCTTCCTCCTCTTCAAGCTGCTTCTTGAGAGGCGGGAGCTTGCCGTATTTCAGCTCCGCCGCGCGGTTCAGATCGTATTCGCGCTGCGCTTTTTCAATGTCCGCGTTGCACCGCTCTATCTCCTCGCGCAGACGCCTTATCGAGTCTATCGCGCTCTTTTCGTTGTCCCACTTTGCCTTCATCTCGTTGAATTCTTCGCGCATTTCGGCAAGCTCGGACTGTATCTCCGCAAGATGCGCCTCGGACAGCTTGTCGCTCTCTTTTTTGAGCGCCGCCTCCTCGATCTCGTGCTGTATGATCTTCCGCCTTATCACGTCGAGCTCCGTCGGCATCGAATCGACCTCGGTGCGTATCATCGCGCACGCCTCGTCGATAAGGTCTATCGCCTTGTCGGGGAGGAACCTGTCGGTGATGTATCTGTTCGACAGCGTCGCCGCGGCGATTATCGCGCTGTCCGCGATCTTGACGCCGTGATATACCTCGTAACGCTCTTTGAGTCCGCGAAGGATCGCGATAGTGTCCTCGACCGTCGGCTCGTTCACCATTACCGGCTGGAAACGGCGCTCCAGAGCGGAGTCCTTTTCGATGTATTCGCGGTATTCGTCGAGAGTCGTCGCGCCGATGCAGTGAAGCTCGCCGCGCGCGAGCATCGGCTTCAAAAGATTGCCCGCGTCCATCGCGCCCTCGGTCTTGCCCGCGCCGACGATCGTGTGAAGCTCGTCGATAAAGAGGATTATCCTGCCGTCGGAATTCTTTATCTCGTCGAGAACGGCTTTCAGCCTCTCCTCGAACTCGCCGCGGAACTTCGCGCCCGCGATCAGCGCGCCCATGTCGAGTGAGAAGACCGTCTTATCTTTAAGACTGCTCGGCACGTCTCCGCTGACAATACGTTCGGCAAGCCCCTCCGCTATCGCCGTCTTGCCGACGCCCGGCTCGCCTATCAGCACCGGGTTGTTCTTCGTCTTACGGCTGAGTATACGGATCACGTTCCTTATCTCCTCGTCACGCCCGATGACCGGGTCGAGCTTCTGGAGACGCGCCCGCTCGACAAGATCCGTGCCGTACTTCTTCAGCGCGTCGTACGTCGATTCGGGATCGTCCGACGTCACCCTCTTCGAGCCTCTCACCGTCTGGAGGACTTTAAGAAATCCGTCCTTTTTGATCCCGAACTCGGAAAAAATGCGCTTCATCTCGACGTTCGGTCTGTCGAGCAGCGCCATGAATATATGCTCGACGGAAACGAATTCGTCCTTCATCGACGCGGCGGTCTTTTCCGATTCGTTCAGAACGCGGTCGACGTCGGGAGAGACGTAGATCTTGCCCGATTCCCTCACTCCCGAGACCTTCGGAAGCTTTGAAATTGAAGCTTCAAGCGCCGTCAAGAACGAAGCGGGGTCGGCTCCGATCTTCTTGATCAGCTGCGGGATAAGCCCCTCTTCCGCGCCGCAAAGCGCGGCGGCGAGATGCTGTTCTTCTATCTGCTGGTTCGAGTTTTCAACCGTCAGAGACTGCGCCGCCTGTATCGCCTCCAGCGATTTCTGCGTGAACTTCTGTGCATTCATAACTCATCACCCTTTCGTTTTGAAAATCAAAGTCGGACGGATATTCCCGCCCGACGATACCATTTTAGTACGGATTTATGAACTTTTGTCCTCTCAATTATGAACTTGTTGTTAATTTTAGCACTCTCGTCAAAAGAGTGCTAAAAACAGCCCAAAAAGTTTCGAAGGGGGGCGAAGGGGGAGCCTTTTCAAAGGCTCCCCCTTCTGTATTTTTCCGTATTCCTTTATATCTTCCCTCGCGAGCTTTTGCGCTCTTCGGGGATGATGTTGCCCGCTTTGGTAAGGGCGATCTTGGTGAGCATCGGACCGAAGAGCTCGTAAATGAGGACTCCGAAAAGGATGATGCTCCTGATTATCGCGCCCTCGCGTCCGAGGTCGGGGTCGCCGGCGACGATGACGGACATACCGAGCGCGACGCCCGCCTGCGGCAGGAGCGTCCAGCCGAGGTATTTGGTCGTATCGCTGTCGCACTTCATCATCTTGGACGAGAAATACGCGCCGAAGTATTTGCCGAGTGAACGGAACAGGATGTAGACAAGACCTATCACGACGACGGTCAGATCGCCGAACACGGAGAAATCGAGCTCCGCGCCGGAGAGCACGAAGAAGATGATGAAGAGCGGCGCCGTCCAGCGGTCGCAGCGGTCCATAAGCTCCGCGGAGAAATCGCAGAGATTGCAGAAGATCGTGCCGAGCATCATGCAGACGAGAAGCGACGAGAAACCGACCTTGACCGGGCCGATATGGAACTCCATCATCGAGATCGCGACCGCGAGAAGGACGAAGGTCACCGCGATAGACAGACGCTTGCTCCTCGAGTGGAAAAATCTTTCCGCAAAGGTGAGGGCCGCGCCGAGAGCTGCGCCGAGCACGAGCGAGATCACGATCTCGATTATCGGCTCGACGACGACCGAGATCACGTTCACCGTGCCGGAGATCAGAGCTTTCGCAATTCCGAACGAGACCGCGAAGATCATAAGCCCCACCGCGTCGTCAAGAGCGACTATCGGTAAGAGCAGATCGGTCAGCTTGCCCTTCGCCTTGTACTGGCGCACGACCATCAGAGTCGCCGCGGGAGCCGTCGCCGCCGCAACGGCGCCGAGGATCAGCACGGTCGACAGAGGCAGAGCGTCGCCGACGATGAAGTGG
>JAFXWT010000322.1 GCA_017542695.1 Clostridia bacterium | reverse complement strand
TTGTACTTGGCCTTAACCAAGAGTTCCAATTTGTCCGCAATATCTTGAGTAATGGAACCGTATTCAATTAGTTTTTCAATCGTCATCGGGGTTTTGGAAAACTTTCGAATTGTCAAGGTCGGACCACAGAGAGCTATTGGAGGTAAAACAACATTAACACGAGATCCGTCCGGCAAGCGGGTATCACAAATCGGATTTGCCTGGTTCACCTCTCGGCCTGCCAAGCCAACAATCCTCTGAATCACATCTTCCAGTCTACGCTGGCTTTCAAACTGTTTATCGAGCTTAAAAAGACGACCATTTTGCTCGATAAAAACATTATCAGGACCATTAATCATTACTTCCGTGATAGTGTCGTCGCTGATAATTGAATCCAACAACCCAAAACCACGAATTGAACTGTAAACTTGTTTAACAATTGACACTCGCTGGTCAATTGAACAATACATACTTCCAATGCGTTCGGCAACTATTTCCTCGATTTTTTCTTCAAGCTCATCATCCTCCATCTTGCTCAACGGCAAGTTCTCGGTGACGTAAAGTTTTATCTCGGAAACAAATTGCTGTTCCTGATCGAAATCCATAATAACCCGCCTCTAATTAAACAATTTTATCAAACATGTCTTTTGGCGCAACTTGACCAAGCACCATTGCTGTTGTGGCATGTTCAAATCTCGGACATCCACCGATATTTTTAACCCCGATTTCTTCTAATGTTTTGCTCGTTTTATTGCTAAATTTGTTGTAAATAAGCAATAAACGATTTGTTAAGGGCGAATCTGCGTTCTGTTCCATCGTTGATAGTGCGTTATATGCACGATAAAGTTTTGTGTTTGAAATATCGGAGCCGTCGCCCACCCAAATAATAGAGTGCATCTGCCGCAAAACCTTAAGGGCATCCTTCTCGATAGAGAAATCAAGATCAAGAACTATTGCGTTATATGACCCTGTTAATTTCAACTCGTTGATTAATCTCATGACGTCGTCTGTGGAAAGTTCGAGCATGTCCAAAGCGATTTTGCTTTGCGAGTAAAAATAAACTCCTCTGGGATCCTGCTTAACACAGCTTTCAAGTTTAAGTGCCAAGTTCGCCTTTTTGCTTTTCAGAGCGAATATAATGTCGCTCATATCGAACTGACCCTCCGCTGAGAAGAAGGAATCTGAGGAGCCGAATTTCTCAAGATTGAGGTATAAAGTCTTTTTTCCCTGCGCAGCAAAATGAAGCGCACACGCAGCCGCCATTGTAGAGCCGCCGCATCCACCGCTTACTGATTCAAATGCAATTATTTTCGCTGAATCATCGCCAAGTTTTAGTCCCGATACACTTCCTGCGTTTTCTGAATATATGCTGAGAATCTGCTTGTAAATCAAATCAACTTTTTGAAATTTTGCTATGGCGCGTTGATTGTTAACTGTCTCAACATCCATAGAGTCTACAAGATATGCAAAGCCACATCTTTTGGGGAGTTTAGTGACATCTATATCGAACGCGTCATTAGCGACAAGAACATCTATCTTTGCATTGTCAAGCGTAGACAAAGCAACTTCAGGATTAGTGAAAGAATAAATCTCGAACTTGTCTGAATACTTGGTGCTGAACACGGAAACAATTCTATTGAGATAACTTTGATCCCGCTCCAAAATAGCCAGTTTGATTTTCATAATCAGTTTTCCTTTCGACCGCAATTACGTGTTAGTAATTCGTTAACTTTATTTCGTACAATATTGATTTGAGAGGTCACATAAGACTCGGATCCAAAGACCATATAATTCGTCATCGCAGTAATGCACATGTACACATATGGCTCTATTTCACTAGGAGAACACTTAAATTTATTGGCAAATCGAACTACTGTGTTTTGATTTCGTTCTTCAAGTTTTCTCAAAGACTCATTTAAGCTGTTTCTGTAAGTCGGTGAAGCATATGCTTGAACAATAAACCGCATTGTAGGTGCCATTTCATCTGCGTGTCGGTATAGATTTTTAATCATCCGGTCAGGATCATCAACATCTTTCAATGCAGCAAGGATCATTTTTGACTCCATTCTTAGTACCGCCGCTTCAACGCACGCGATAACAGCCTCGCTTCTGGAGTTGAAATAGTAATAAAGCCCTGCGTTTTGGAGTTTCAAAGACCCGCTAAGATCTCTGGTCGATGTCTCAGACAAACCTTTGGCGATAAACAGATTTAAGCAATTCTCAATGACTTCTTTTTTTCGGTCCTGTTCCATCCTCACTTCACCCATTCATTTTTAAACAATTTGCCAAATCCGCTATCAAGCGCTTGCTCGAATATCCGGCAAAAAAATAAGCGAATAAAGTCGTTGCGTAGAACTTTGAGTTTCAAGAAGAAGCGCTTAAAAACACTGTTGCTGCAATGGGTTTGGAAGTTACCATACCCTTATTTTGACCACTTTAAATCAGCGCGTAGAGCTTTTCAAGCTGGGATCTTTTCATATCCAGTGATGAATGAACATATGTGTTCAAAGTGATTGAGACGTTCGAGTGACCTAATATTTCGCTCAGCGATTTCACATCAACTCCGGCTTCAATACATCGTGTAGCAAAGGTGTGTCTCAAAGCGTGGTAGTTTTTGTCCGGAACCCCTGCAGAGGCAATGACCTTGTGATAGCGATAGTCAAATGTGCGCGGGCTGACGAACCCTTTTGCGGTTGAAACAACATATTCCGATGACGACGTTTTCCTTGATTTCATCAGCGTATCAGTTAGATCGTCCGAAATAGGGATTTCCCTAGCGGACGCTTTTGTCTTCGGCTTGTCGATTATCAGAACAGAGGAGGGACCGTTATCGCTGTTGCTTTTCACTCTTGCGACTGTATGACGGACCTTAATGATTCGGCGGGGGAAGTCAATATCATCCCACGAAAGCGCACAGATTTCCCCTATTCGTAAGCCGGTATAAAGCGATATCACAATTCCCAAATCGGTTGGATTCTCCCATGGCTGAAGCAATTCTTCGAGTTTTCTTTGATCATCCAATGTTAAAACTTCAATTTCGGGGTTGACGACCGCAGGCTTCAATATCGGAGAATTGAGCGGTTCACAGAACTTCTCTTTGACAGCGTAGTTTATTGTGGAACTTATGATTATCATAATGCTTCGTACATAAGAAGGCGAAAGTCCGCCTGTGCCATCCAGCCTGCCGTTTTCAAGCTTTTGCTGAAGAAACAGATTTACGGTTATAGCGTCAATATCAGCAAGTTTCATTCCACCTAACGTGGGCATTATGTGGTCATCGATGAGATTTTGATACTTGTTTACTGTTCCGCCTTTATTTTTTACCTGTGAGTTCTGGAGCCATAGCGCAACGACATCTCCGAATGTCTTTTCACGAGTAATATGGTGCGGAATCGGACTCCCGGCAGCAGACATACTCATTATTTTTTCCTTTACCTCGGCACATGTTTTTCCATAAACGGAACGGTACCGTATCGTTCCGTCAGGTTTTCTTCCTACCTCTTGACGACCCTCCCAGCGGCCGTCTTTTCTTTTGTGAATGTTCAGTCCTTTTTTTGGCATTTTAAAGTTCGCTCCTTTCTAATTTGCAGACCTTTTGTCTGCTCTGACAATATGATACGATAAAACCCTTTTTAATCCATATGGCAAAGGTAAAATGTTTCTTCGTTTTACCACCGAATTGACCCCCGAAAATGACTAAAAAGTGAGTAAAACGGATTCAACCCCGCGAATATTCAAAAAACAATCAAAAAAATATTAAAAATTCCTATGAAATCAGGAATTTAAAGGGATTTTCCTCTTGACAATTTCGTCGAAATGTGCTACTCTTTATTAGAATTTGTATTATTATGTCTTGGTGAGAACTCAAAGTTCTACGCAAAACGAGAGCGCTTTTCTTTTCGCAGAAAGGCGCCTTTCTTTATTTCAGAAGAAACTCCGTAAACCGTTTGAACGGGTGGTCGGTCAGGATAAGAACCACCGAAAAAACAGTCATAACCGTCACGACAGTGACCGCCATCGCAGTATGTTCGCCGCATATTTGAATCACCTGAACGACGTCCTCGTTTTCAACAGTCGTCCCATTAAAGAAAAGGACGATTGAAACCGCAGAAATGGCAAACGACAGAAACCCGATTCCTCTTAAAGCGAACACGGGAAACCACGCATAAAAGCTTTTGAATCGGAATCCCGAAAACAACATCGGGAAGATCATCCCGGAAAGCCCGATTACAGCTTTGCCGAAATTACTCACGAAGAAAACATCGCACTCCGTATACGCGACCGGAAAGACGCTGACTCTTCCGACGCTTCCCCCGAAAACAAGCGTCGCCAAAAGATGTCCCGCCTCGTGCAGCACCGGATAGACAAAGATCGCCATCAAGAGTCCGACGACAATTATATACAAAATCTTGAGAAAGTCTCTCAATCAAATCACCAACCTTCATACGTATTTTTCGCAACACTCCTTCTTAAATTCAAAATTCTTTATGTTTCGGGTGCCGCTCCGAGCGGCACCTTTTGTTTTGTGTTTATGCAAAGAGCTGATCGAGTCGTTCTCTGCTCTGTGCGAGAATGTAGGTATCCACGCAGATCCCGTAATTCTCTTTGGCGTCGGTATTACCGTCGCGGTAAACCCAGACGCTTGCAAACTCTTCACCGATATGATCCGTCAGTTCCGAGTAATCCTCCTCGGAATACGGGCGGTATCCGTTGGCTTTAGCGTTTTCGATAGAGCGAGTCGCCCATTCTTTCGCAAGCTCGACGTCCGTTGTGGCGAACATCCTATTGACGTTGCCGGCGTCAGGATAAAGTGCAACAGAGTTTTCCTCATAGCAGATGAACACCTTTTCAGCAGGTTCCGAAGATAGGGGAGAAGCAGAGGGGGATTTAATTGTTCCTTCCGCTTTTTCCAGATTGTCAGCAACTCTGTTCAAGGATTTGATCAGCTGCGGAAGCTGATGCTCAAACAGATTCCTCGCATAGACCGTATTGGCAAAATCCATTTTCGTTTCCTCACTTTCGACCGAACACCTTCATGAACATCCTCTGATCCTCGCGGAACCTCGGATTGTCGGGATAGGCGTTCGCAATTTTTTCGATCTCTGCCTTCAGCAAATCGGGATACTCCCTCTTGAACTTTGCGACGTTTTCATCAAACGACGTGATATCCTCGATCAATACAGAAGCGTGGTATGATGCAAATCGCTCCAGCGAGGACTTCATTTCCCACGACGCTTTTCCGTAACGATCGTAGATGATCTGTATCCCGTTAAGCCGATACTTTTCCTTCCACCGGTTGACGACCTTTGTCTGGATTTTCGTCTGGTTGTATTCCTTCTTCCAGGACATCGCGGTTCTCCTTTCTTCCGGCCTGCAAACCGAACATCTTGAAAATCGTTTCTCCGGCGAGCATAGGCGTCAGCCAGATATTTTCGTCCAGAGATTCGTTTTCCGTAAGCGGATCGGTCAAGGAATTCCCGATCTTGATGAAAGCCTTGCATCCGAGAAGCGAAAGCTGGATATAGCACATAAGCGCTGCGATCCTGTCGATATCCTGGGCGTAGAACACCATCTTTTCCTGATAGTTGATGCCCAGATTCTTCGCCTCATTGGCGCAGGCGATCAGAAGACAGCCGGCACCACAGCAGGGATCGCAGATAGTGATCGGTTTCGTCCACAACTCCTCAACAGGCTTATCCGGAAGCTGCATTCTTGCCATCATCGAGCCAATGTGGTAGGGAGTAAAGAACTGACCGTGCCACTCATTATGCAGATTCAATGATCCGAAAATGTCGCCGAGAAAGTCCTGCGCGGGATTGTCTTCAAGCGCCATGATCGTCATTGAAAACAGTTCCGCGATCTGGCTGATTTCCTCTGCGCCGTATCTGGAAGCGCATTCTTTGTATGCCTCTTCCCTTTGCGGAGCAAAGCGTGCATCGAAAGCGTTTGATATGGCGCAGGCCGTCATGACGACAAAGTCACTCCATATCTGGAATCTGCCGAATCTCTGCGTCAGATTTCTGAAGACCTCGATGAAGCCCTTATGGTAATCTGACTTATACTCCACATGTTTTTCCGTTCTTTTGCTCATGACGCCACCTCGCATAATACCTTGATTTTTTCCGGTCTCATCACCGTTTCTTCGACTACGTCGTATTGCTCCAGCATCTCGACCGTGCGAGCGAGAAGATCGTCGCATAGACGGTCAAACTCCTGAACGAGCTGAACTCTCTTTCGCAGCGAGTAGATATCCCACTCCTCAAAGTCTTCGTCCATATCGATGCTTTTGCCGGGATATGTCCCGATCTGAAGAGGCGGTTTGATAAAATCAACCCGTGCTTCCGCTCCGCAACGACCGCATTTATTGCCGTTCTCGGTTATAGATTTGTAATTCTTCTGCCCGCACTTGCGGCAGTACGACTTATATTCAGAAGGCTTTGCAAAGCCCTGATATAAAACGAGATAACCGCCGCTTCTTCCGTTAAAACCTGCCTGCCAGAGATAGTCATGCGCCTCATCGAACTCGTCGATCAGATAACGTAATTCCTCGTAGAACTCGCTGACGTCAAGCATCTTATAGAGTTTTTCCTCCATATCTGCCGGAAGCCCCAACTTATACACCTTCATGTTGTTGGCGTATGAAGTGGAGTTGTTCCAGGAGTTCATTGTCGGGTAACGAAAGTGATCCTCAAGAAAGCTCGTCATCGCTTTTCTGCTCCGCAGGTCGACCTGTTTAAAATACTGTCTCATACGCAGTCTCCTCTTTCTTTACGAAGCGCAAGTTCCCGATCAATTGCATAAAGACGTTCTCTTGCTCTTTCCCACGCCTTCTGTTGTGGGAGTTTTGCAAGTCTCATACCGTTGCCCCAATTATCGGCGCTGGTAGGCTTTGTCGTCTCATAGCAATATTTCTCATATGCACTTTCCCGCATCTTTTTAAGAGTCTCTGTCTTGAATCTGCTGTAATCAGCCATGATCCTGACCCCCAATCCAGATGCCTGTAATTCTGTATTTAATCATTGTTACCTCCAAAAAATACGGGCACCGGATCCATATTGAACCGGTGCCCTGATTCCTTATGCCGATTGTTTCAAAGGCGGCTTAATCAGATACTTCAGATCGTAATTCTCGTAGCGTTTTCCGTCTTTTTCACGCTGACGGATATTGACTACGCAGACCACAAACCTGCCCTTGAGATCTTTCGTCATCTCGTACATATCGACGCCGCTCTGACCTTCCGCCGGAGCCCACGCCGCTACCGCAATCAGTTCGGACGACGGATCGGTCGTGTCTTTCTTGAAGAGGAGCATATTGGCGTCCCCTTTATCCTTGACCGCGATGACATATCCGAAGATAATGCCGTAAGCCTTTCCGTCCACCAGTTCAAATGGGTTGATCATTTTAAAAAACTCCTTCTTAGAATTAAAAATCAATAAATGCGAGTGATCACAAAATCATCGTCCTCTGCCGTACAGTCGCTGCCGACTTCATGAAAACCGTAAAGCGATTTACCCTTCACCCTTCTCGCCGTATCGTAACTCAGATCGAGATTGAACCAGACGCCGTCTATACACACTCGATTCCAGGAATGCTTCATATTTGCATCGGTGCGCTTATATCCGTCAAGGACTGCACACCGGATATTCTGGCTGCGGCACAAAACCGCGTACAGATTGGAGATATCGAAGCATATTCCTTTTCTTGTGTCCAGCGTCCGGTCGGCGTCAAAATGCTGATACGCTGTTTCAAATTCCTCATCGTATTTGATTTCGGATATGACCCAGTTATACAGCGCTTCCGCCTTTTCCCGATCCGTTTCCGCGCCTTTACAGATCTCGTTTGCAAGCTCTGAAACACGCGGTGTCCAGGTTGCAGTTCCGTAATTATCGAGCGAATCGCCTCCGGGGAGCTTGCTCCTGTATAGCGCCAGGAACAAGACTCCCGCAAGAGCCGCCACAGCAATCACGGATAACGTTTTTTTCATTACGTTATCTGCTCAACGATACAGTTCGTAAAGTATTCCGTCCTTCCGTCTCTCCGGACGTGCTTGCTCTTTTCGATTTTGTACTCGACCATTGCCGGCTTTCCTTTCTGGAACGCCTGCGCGATATGCTCGGCATACTTCCCAAAAACAAAGAATCGGTGATTTGATCTCTGTTTCGTAACCGGATTGACGCACATCACGTCCAGCGTCCAGATCCCTTCGGAACCGGGCATCGGACAGATACCGAGAAAGAAGCCCTGAAGATACCCTTTGTTCAGGTAGGGTTGCTTTCCTTCGGTGATCACGCCAACGTTTTTTACATCGTCGATGACATATTCATCTTCGACAGATTGAACGCCGGTGCGTTTGTCCGTCTGCTTATGGTCATGAAGGTGATAGTTAAGCAGGACGATCGCGCCGTCTTTGCACACGGCTTCAACTTTTTCTGCAGTCTCACCGTACGCAAGGAAATTCAGCATACTGATCGTATACTTGTTGGTCTTGGGATTCTTACGGTTGCTTTTGACCTGTAGATTGATCTTGACAATACCGTCGCGCGGCTTGTAGACCGCGCCCCTTACGATTCCCTGACAAAAACCGAAATTGTTAGATTCGAACATCATAATTCATTCTCTCCTTTTTGTGATGCAAGGTCCGGAAAGATCGTTTAAGACGAGTTACTTTCTCCCGAACGAGCCGAAGAAGGTACCGTGGTAGAATTCCGGAGGATCTTCATCGTCCTCCTCATCCTCATCGTCGCAGTCTTCACAGTCGTCGCAGCAGTCACGGTCACAGTCGTCACACTCGCAGCAGCCGAAGTTATACTCCGGAATGTCGTACTCCACGTCGTCAATACGTTCCATAACGGAACTGTCTTCTCCGAGCGCGGATCCGATATAGGTACGTGAACTCGTCATAAGATGAGTCGTGATCGCTCGGTACAGTTTTTCAAAATCAAGAGACCCTTTCGGCACTCTTGCTTCGTTCTCCGCGATCAGTCTTTCCGACGCGTGACGAATGCTTCCGATCAGATCGGCGATCATTTCGTCAAGTTGATTCTGGAGTTTCTTAAAGTTTTCCTTGCTGACTGCAAGGATCACCAGTTCCGTAGGCGACATCGAGTCGTACTGCTTTTTCATCTCCTGCAATTTTATGAGGCTTTCGGAGCAGACCATTCTGTTCTCCGTCGCTTCGGGATTGAGAAAACAATCCTCGATGACGGGATGATAATGATACAGATTTTCGTCTCCGTCAGTCTTTACGCGGACTTTCCCCGTAAGAACGTACATCGTATCGGGAAGCTGTCCTTTTGCAGGTGCGAAATCTTCTTCGTCGAGCGTAAGTTCACCGACCGTTTTCAAAAGTTCCGGATCTCCGGAGAGTTTTGCGATTACCTTTTCAATCAATTCTTTTCTTTCCATGTCTTTTCTCCTCATTTTCATTAACTTGCCATATCCAACGCCTGGTGATTGAGGCCCAGGACTCTGGATACGGTTTTCATAAGACCGTCTGTGTGGTTTTCGCAAGTTCCCGTCGTTCCGGGAATGTCCCACAACATTTCGATGATGTCCCATACCGCGATGTTGGAACGGATCACGCTGAGCCCGTCGACCGCAGTCAAAAAACTGTTGATCGTCTTCTGAGGCAGCAGCACGCCGTTCGTGCTTTTCGCCAGCTTGTTGAGTTCCTCGCAAACCTTCCTGGCGTAGCGACCGGGATTCTTCAACTTGATCCCGATGGTATCGAGAAGCTTCTGCGCGTTATCGTTGAGGGTCATATAAGTGGTGTCGATTGCCTCCTCGATTCCCTCTTCGGTCAGCGACATATGCTTCGCGTACCACGAATCATCAAACAGCATCGCTCTCTTTTTTCGTCCTGAAAACAGAACGGGCTGTAAGATCGCTCCGCTGTGTCCGGTCTGACTGTCCATAGCGGACAGTCCCAGTTCGACCTTTTGCTTGAACACATCGCTCGTGAACTCTCCGATGTACCACGTTCCGCGAGACCATTTCTGAGAAATGTATCCGCGACGCAGGGCAACGGTGGATCCGTAGCGCTCCGTAAGCTTGGTGTCGACTTTTTCAAAGAACTCGTCGTGTCCGATGGGCGAATAGACGCCCGACATAATCGCCTGCACCTTCCCGTACACGCTGATGAGCTGCACGGTCTCTTTCTTTGCTTCACGTCGGATCATTTCCTCGTAAAGTTTTGCAAGAGCGATCTTGTTGATGGGCGTGCTCCAGTCACCGTTGAAGGTGAACTTGGCACGGTTGCCCAAGGACAGTTTGCAAAGCTGCGACAAAGGCGCAAGAATGCAGTCTCCGTTCCCGTCCGGAAATCTGGCGGCGAGCCCGATGCTGTTCGTTTCAGCACTGTCCCACAGCTTCTCCATTCCGTCCGGCACATTTTCTTCGGACGATTTGACCTTATCGCCGTCGAGCCAGTGAAGACTGATCTTTCGGCCGTCAGACTGAGCCGCGTAAAACTCCACCTCGTCGGGCTTCATTTCGTAACGGCTGGTGTCTCCGCAGCGTTCTCTGAGTTCCTTCATGAACTCATCTCGGTTGGTTGTGACGTTTTCGTAGTTGTCATCGAACTTTTCACAAATCACCATTTCAGCGACCTCCGTTCATATCGTCGATCAGTCGCTGTAAGGCGGTGTACCCGTAGGACTCCTCGGTGTACTTTTCCTGCATGACTGTCAGTTGTTCGGGAAGACCGGCAAGCATTTGCTCTTTTTCGCCCTTGGCTTTTTCAAGCAGCTTTCCGATCAGTTCCTCGCTCTCGCCGAGCCGTTTCAGCGTTGAAACGGTCTGTAAGAGAAGGATCTTTTCCCTCGGCATAAACTCGTTTTCCCTGATTACCTTGTTTTGGATCATTTTGAAACACTCCTTCATAGAATTAAAATTTATTCAAATGCTCGCCTTTCGGCAAACAAAAGAACCTATGTTAAGCGCCTTCTGATCCTGTTTCGATCCTTCCGAGGATCTCCTCCATTTCTTCATCCGGAATCCCGAATTCAAGCAGTTTCATCAGTTCATCCGGATCGCTTTCCTTTGTTTCAAGCGAGTCAAGCTCGTCGAGCTCGTTATACACGTAGTTGATTTCTTCCTTTTGGCGCTTTTCTTCACGCTGTTTTGTCTTTTCCGCTGATAACTGCTCAAGCATTCTGTCATAGCGGTCGTTGCGCTCTTCTTCAAGCGCGGCATTATCCAGCTTCTGCTTTCTGTCCTCGAACAGCGGCAATTTGATCTCGTATTTATCCGCGATCCTGATAAGCGAGAGCAGAAAGAACGTCGCAACGCACGCAATCCACGCGAGGCAAAGAAAGATCAGGGCAAGAAACACAATCTGCATATCATTCTCCTCCGTCGTTCAACAGGTTGCTCTTATGGTCTCTTGCCGCGCGGATACCGTCAGGCTTTCTCGCAGGCGCCGGCTGCTGAGGTTTTGAAGCTCCTTTTCTTTGTTCGGCGACCTCTCTTTCTATTGCATCGAGAGCCTCGTAATCAAGCCCGCCGCTGTCTTTATCGTCCTGTATATCCTCGTCGTCGATATAGTGACCTTTCTTGGATTCTGGCGGCAACTCATAACCAGCTTCCGCAACTCCGGACGAATGCGTTCCGTTCTCCATTGCTTCTTCCAGGACATAATCGTCAATAACGGGACCACCCATATCGTCATCGTAGTCCTCTTCGTTGAATTCTCCGGAAATGGCCTTTGCAACGTCAAGCGTCCCCTCGATCTGATTCTTTTCTTCCGGCTCGCTTTCTTCCTCCGCGTTTTCTTCATCATCCGCCCAATAAGACGGATCGGCGATCAGTTGAGCCATAAGATCAAAGTCCTTTTCGGATGGACGTTTGAACGGCATTTTTTCTACTCTCATCCAGAGTTCCTGAACGTCAAACAGCAACTCCATAAATTCCTCGCCGTAATTCTCTTTCAGATTTTTAAAATCCGCGAGAGTTTTAACCCTCATTCTGATATTTGAGCATACGGAATCGTAGTAGCAGAGCGCCTTTTCGCCTTGCAGCGAAGGGGTGATCTCCTTCGAAGTGGCACCGGAGAACGCGAAAACAAGGAACTCATAAGTACGTCTTACCTTCGGATCGTTCTTATCGTCGGTATTCGTTTTGGTAAAAGCAACGACCGCTTTTCTGTGTTCCAGATTTGAAACGAGGTCGATAACTCTGGCGACATCAGACCAACTCTTTGAATCATCCTCCATAAGAGACGTCAAAACCTCGGCAAGCTTTTTTCTGAACGAAGGCCTTCTGAAATACTGCTCCTGTTCGATCTTTTCTCGGAGTCCTTTTTCCACAGTGAAGCCGTCCGCCACATATGTGAGTATCCTCTTCATCAAACCTTCGGAAACGGAGACACCGGGCGACGTAAGCCGCAGGACCTTATTCTCTACGTCCTGAAGCCCGTGATAACGGTTCGCCTTTTTACCGTTTGACTCAAAGCCGATTGAATCGATCGTCAAAGCGTGCATAAAGATTTTTTGGTAAAGCTCTTCTTTATCAGTGACGGAACTGAAGGTCGTCAGATCCACGGATACGCCGTGATAAATAAACGAGTAGCGATCCTGATTTTTTTCAAACTTTATATCGCCGAGAAACGCCTCGATATCCTTTTCAGGAGCTGTCGTTGCGAGGGACATTACGTTTGACGTCAAACCCATCGCCTCGTTCAGGGCGGCTTTTTTGTGAAGGCAGCATCGCCCGATACCTTTTTCGATTTCAAGCCATACGGCTTTCCTTCTTTCATTCATTGATTTCGATCTCCTTATTCTGATTGTTGAATCGTTTTGCAAGCGTATCCGAGCCGAGAGCGGAAGCGATTATCCTGCCGCTCTTGAGTAAAATGCAGGACTTGACGGGCTTCCCGTCCGTTGCGTCGCAGAACATATCGGTGTTCTTCTCGACTCCCATTTTTTTCAGGAAACGCCGAAGCTTCTCCGCGTCCGCGGCAAATATAATTTCTACCTCGTCCACGCTTACATGGTTGTTGAAACCTATCGGGCCGAAACTATGCATCTTCTTTTTCCTCCTTCTTTGGCTGTAATGTTTTTTCAATGTGATCGACGTCGGCATGGTAAAGAATCCTGTTCGTCAGCATGTTCAGCATAATAACGTCCGCCCAGAAAAAGCGGTATGAACCGTATTCCTCTTTCGTTTTTTTGAGCAGACCGTTAAGAAACGCGAGACATCGCTTGCGCGAGATATTCATTGTCTTCGCACAGACATTCACCTCTTGGCCGTTGATCGTCATTCTGTATGTTTTCACGCCTTCACCTCCATATGTTCGGCTGCATAAGCAGCCTTGTTCAGCTTGCGTTTGCCGCAAGCAGCGCATCCTCTCTGACTTCGAAAAGCTTTTCTCTAAGTGCTTCGGGCATCATTCTGAATTTTTCCCGCTTTCCACTCGGATGAACGACAAACATCTCGTCCCCCTTAAACTCATACTGAAGAGTCGGGGAGAAGCTTATGCTCTGCATACCGTCTTTTCCATAGACGCGGATTCCTTCAGGTCCAACTTCAGCGGGAATCAGAAGTTTTCCGCATTGAAAGCCGTACGCGTTGCATACCATCAGACGTCCGCCTTGTGCAAAGAACATAAACAGTTCGGTTCTGTCCTTCGGATAGTCCGCAGTTGACTCCTTGATACCGTTCTTTACAACGATGAATAGGCGGAGCGCGATGTTGCACGCCGGCAAATCAAGATACTCAACGTCCTCGATTCTTTTAATGGTCATTCCCGTGATAAGCGAAAACCAACGGTAACTTTCAAATACCGTAAGGCCCGCAAGCCCGCAGAGTTCGCAGATCGCTCCTTTGACAAGGTCGCGTTTCTGATGCAGCAGTGCGTCCCCGAGTTTGCCGATGACGTTTCCCTTTTCATCCATCTTCGCGTAAGCTCCGCAATCGCAGCCCCAGACGTTTCCGTCCGTTTTACCAGAATGCGGTCCGAAGAAAATGGATACGGGGACTTTTTTTGTCTCGCCGTCACAGTATGGACACTTGGTTTCTTTTTCGGTAGGTAATTCTTCTGTCGGCATAATGATCTCCTTCACGCTTTCTATAAAATAGCTGTAAAAATCCTCGTCTTCATTCCAGCTCTCGGCTGCCCCGAGAGTGGAATTGAACGCTTTGCTGAAAAGATTGGACTTTTCCTGCGCCGACATCGGCTCAGTCAGCCCGAGCGTTTTCAGAAACGTTTCATCGTCAAGCGCATTCTTGAAAGAATTGTACGCCGCAGATACCGACGCAGTTCCGTAGTTCTGGCGAACCTTTTCAGCCATCGCTTCAAACTCGTTCTTGGCGTTTTCCAGCTTTTCCGATCCCGGACGGCCTTCGAATATGGCAAGTGCGAAGTCCGTTGCGTCGATCAGTTTTTCAAATTCTTTTCCGGCAAGCTTCATATATGCGTTCATTCTTACCACCCGAAAAAGCCCGTAGATTGCTTTTCTGAGTTCGATTTCGGTGTCAGTCATTTAAAAATCTCCTTCTTCTCTCAAATTTGGTTATTTACAATATGCTGTGCATTTGTACCCCGTTTCAAGAAAACAATCAGTATCCCGCCATTTCTCGGAGAAATTTTTTGTATTCCTCACTCATCTCGTCTTCTTCGTCGGTGATCTCGGCTTTATCAAGTACTTTATCTTCTTTTATCTCTTCGTTCCTTTTTTCCGGAAGACCCTTGTGCTCTGCGGGTGTCTCTTTTTGTTCGTGATCCAAAGAAGCCTCTTCCTCCTCGACTCCGGCCTTATGATAATTCGCAAGCAAATGCTTTCGAATGATTGATTTGAGCATAGCGGAACGTTTCCATTTCGGAAAAGATCGGATGAAACGCATTTCCGCGTTCGTTCTGAAAATGATCTGAACTTCCTCTTTCTTCGTCAGGATCCCTCGTTCAGCAGGAACAGGCAGAATTGCAATTTCTTTATTTCTCTCGCTGTTCACGATTTCACGGACATAATGAGTAAAGCAGTTTTTAGGGAGAGATGCACGCCAGTAAACAATGTCGCTGTCATGAGACCCGAAAACTAAATGTAACTTCAAACTCATCTTATAATCACCTTTCTTATCCCAATTTCCGGCTTCTTTCCGTCAGGAGCGGAAAGCACAGTACAGGTAAAACTCGATCCTGCGAATCTCTTATGCCAAACGCCGCCGACAACGAGCGCATTCCTGTTCATACGCAGAATCGTCTCGTCAAGCAGTTTCCCGTAGATTTCCGGCGGAACCTGTAATCCGCAGTCTTCTTCGGGACAACAATAAAACGGTCTTCCGTTTACTTCCCGAAGTTCAAGCGGGCATTTATGTTCGTAACACTTGACTTCGATGAAATCCCAGGGTGCAAATGAAATCGTCTCTTTCATGCTTTCACTCCAATATCTTCACGATACGGCCGGCTCTTCCGTCTGTCAGCCGAACCTTGATTCCTCTGTTATGTTGGAAGGATTTTGTTAGGATACACCCGACATAACCCTCCGTTGGTTTCTGGATCAATTGGTTTTCTTTCAGATAGACCAGGACGTGCAGTCCGAGGCGAATGTGTTCTCTGACAGTCGGATCCGGAGTGACCTCTTCGGCGTCCTTCAAATCGCGACTGTTTACAAACGATCCGTGTTCGACGCAGTAATCCGCATTCAGCAAATACCATTTGCCGTTTATAAAGTGGACCCCTTTTGTCTGATACGTTTTTCGACCGCAGTATCTGCACGTCATAATCCTCATCTCCTGATCAAATTCTTTTCCACGATGCGACAAAGCTCTCTCGGTAAGAGATCAAGTCTGTCGATCATAATGCAATTGCTGCCGAAGATACGCCGAAGAGCGTCTCTTCCGCCTCCGATCGCAAGCCCGTAAACTTTTCCTGTGCCGGATAACCTTTTGACAGTTGCAGCGCAATCATCGGGACTTCCGTTGGGCTCGCCGTCTGTAATGACGATCACCAGTTTGTCTTCCTCCGGCTGTTTGCCAAGAAGCGTTGGAATATAGTTCAGCGCTTCGTTAAGCGGCGTACCGCCTCCGGCGCACATCCTGACGATCCCCGTATGCGCATACCTTCCGCGAAGCAGATGATTTGAAAAG
>JAFXWT010000321.1 GCA_017542695.1 Clostridia bacterium | reverse complement strand
TGACGCCGAGCTCGGCGGAAATTCTGTTTTCCGTTATCTGCTCACCGATCTTGTATTCGCCGGAAAGTATCTTTTCTTCAAGCGATTCGTATACGTTTTTCATCTTCAGATCTCCCTTTTGAACTGTCCCGGCGCGAGCTCGTCAAGCATCGCTTCGAGCTCTCCGTCGCTCATGACGGTCGTGCGCCCGTCCTCGTAAAGAGCGTCGATCTTCGATTTCATCTTCTCGCAAATGTCGTCTTTTTTCGATACGATATCGTCGCCTGTCAGAGAATAGCGGTTGTTTATCCAGAACGCGATGCCCGCAAGTCCCGAAGTATTGGATATGCTGACTGTTGCGGGGCGGTTAAGTATGGATTCGGTGTCAAAAATGTTGTAGATTTCGGTGTCTTTCATAATTCCGTCCGCGTGAACGCCCGCGCGTGTGACGTTGAAATTGTCGCCGACGAACGGCGTCATCGCGGGAATTTCGTATCCGATATCGCGCTTGAAATAATCGGCGATCTCGGTTATCACCTCGGGGTGCATACCGTCGAACGTGCCGCGAAATCCCGCGTATTCCATTACCATTGCTTCAAGCGGTATGTTGCCCGTCCTCTCTCCGATCCCGAGCAGAGAACAGTTGACCGCCGATGCGCCGTAAAGCCACGCCGAGCTCGCGTTGACGACACTTTTGTAAAAGTCGTTATGACCGTGCCACTCGAGCATTTCCGACGGAACATCGGCATAGTGATGCAGACCGTAAACGATGCCGGGTACGCTTCGCGGAAGCGCAACTCCCGGATATGGCACGCCGTAACCCATCGTGTCGCACATCCTTATTTTTATCGGCACGCCCGATTGCTCCGAAAGATCAGTCAGCGCGTTGACAAACGGAACGACAAAACCGTAAAAATCGGCCCTCGTCAGGTCTTCGAGGTGACAGCGCGGGCGAAGTCCCGCCTCGATCGCGTCGCTCACTATCGAAAGATAATGTTCGAGCGCCTGTCTGCGCGTCATACCGAGCTTTTTGAATATATGGTAGTCGGAGCACGACGTCAGAATTCCCGTTTCCTTGATTCCTATGTTGCGCACGAGTTCAAAATCTTTTTTGTTTGAGCGTATCCACGTTGTGATCTCGGGGAATTTCAGCCCGAGATCCATGCATTTATAAAGCGCCTCGCGGTCTTTTTCACTGTAGACGAAAAACTCGCTCTGACGGATTATCCCGTTTTCGCCTCCGAGTTTCGAGAGAAGCGCGAAAATATGCGCTATCTGATCTGGAGTGTACGGCGCGCGGGACTGCTGCCCGTCGCGGAACGTCGTGTCGGTGATCCAGATATTCTCCGGCATACTGATCGGCACGCGGCGGAAGTTGAACGGTATTTTCGGCACGTCGGTGTACGGATAAATGTCGCGGTAAAGATTCGGTTCATCAACATCCTGAAGGGAATACTTGTACTGCGAGAGTTCGAGCAGGTTTGACTGTTTGCTTAGCGATAACATGGTTTTCTCCTTTGCTTTGTATAATTGTATACAATCATGCAATGATTATATCACCGCCATCCGCATTTGTCAACGGAAAAATCGAAAAATGTTTGCAATTAAAGAAAAAATATGATATACTTTAATTAAATAAAAGATCAAGAGGGAAAAATGACGCTTAAATACGTTGCGACGTGCCTTTTCGGACTTGAGCACATGCTCGGAGAAGAGATAGACGCGCTTGGATACAAACGAATAAATACGATCGACGGAAGAGTTGTTTTTGAGGGAGACGAGAACGCCGTCGCAAGATGCAATATCGGGCTGAAATTTGCAGAAAGAGTGTTCTTTCTCGTCGGTGAGTGCCACGCCGCGTCGTTCGAGCAGCTTTTCGAGGGAACGAGATCGCTCGAATGGGAGAATTTCATCGGCGAGCGCGACGAATTTCCCGTAAAGGGACATTCTATCAAAAGCGCGCTGTTTTCGATCCCCGACTGTCAGAAAATTGTAAAAAAAGCCGTCGTCGAGCGGCTGAAATCGAAATACAGCACGCCGTGGTTCGCCGAAGACGGAAAGAAATATCAAATCGAATTTTTTATTCTGAAGGACGAGGCGATGCTGCTGATCGACACGTCGGGAGTCGCGCTTCACAAGCGCGGATACCGCCCGGGAACTCTCGACGCTCCGCTTCGGGAAACGCTGGCGGCGGCGCTCGTCGAATTGTCGCGGCCGCGTGAGGACGTGCTGTTCTGGGATCCGTTTTGCGGCTCGGGAACGATCGCCATCGAGGCGGCGATGAAGATGAAAAACATTGCTCCGGGGCTCGGCAGAAGCTTTGCCGCCGAGCAGTTCGATCTCATTCCGAAAAGCGTGTGGAAGGATGCGCGCGACGAAGCGAAAAGCGCAGTTAAGGACACGGATTTTGAGGCGTACGCCTCGGATATAAATCCCGAATGCGTCGCGTTCACGAAAGAATGCGTCAAGCGCGCGGGAGTTCTCGGAACAGTCAAAGCTTTCGAGCGGAACGCGCTTGAGATTTCAACTGGCGGGCGGCGCGGAACGATCGTTTGCAATCCGCCGTACGGCGAGCGGATGTTCACGATGTCACAGACCGAAGAT
>JAFXWT010000320.1 GCA_017542695.1 Clostridia bacterium | reverse complement strand
TCCATGCCCTCGGTCACCTCGCCGAATCCCGCGTATGCGCCGTCGAGGACAGACGCCGAAGAATCGTCAAGGCAGATGAAGAACTGATCCGACGCGGAATTGAGCGCATTTGAGCGCGCCATCGAGATCGTGCCGCGCTTGTGCTTTATCGTGTTGTTAACGCCGTTTTTCGTGAACTCACCTTTGATCGTCGACGTTCCGGCGCCGCTTCCGCCCTGAATGACAAATCCGCTCTGCACGCGGATTATGCTCGTGCCGTTGTAGTAGCCGCTTTTCGCCAGATCGAGAAAATTCTTGACCGTTATCGGAGCGATGTCGCCGTAAAGCGCGATTTTAACGGTTCCGTAGTTCTCAAACGTCATTTCAACGTGATGTATGCCTCTTTTGTCGGACGCGCCGCATGAGCAGAGCGCAAGTACGAGCGTTGAGATGACGATAGCCAAAGAGATTATTTTTTTCATTTAGTTTACCCTCGTATTTAATTATCGTTACTTATAATTTTACCAAATTTCAAAAGAAAAATCAATACGTTGGGGCAAAAAAGACCCGCTGAAAAATCAGCGGGTCTGAAAATCAGTTCTGTATCAGCTCCTCGTAAGCGGCGCGGCGACTTGCCGCGGACTCGAACGTTCCCTTGAAGTCGCCCGTTTTTCTGAACAGGTCTTCAAGCGTGCGGAGCATATAATACTTCGTCAGCTTGTCGTTCGTTATCTTGAGCTGGTCGAAGATCGCCTTTTTAGCCTCGTTGTACCTGCCGACCTTGATGAGTCGCATGATCGCAAGATGAGTCTTGTGCTCCGGCAGAAGTTCGAACGATCCGATGTCGACGTCATAAAGCGCGGCAATGTAAGCGGCCGGCTCGTCGCATTCGCCGAACGTGACGCGCGGCGCGTCGTAGAAAGTTTTCTTCGATACTATCGCGTCGGAGAGAAGATACCCGCGGCGTATCCTTGAGATCTCCTCAGCCGTTGCATACGCTGTCTTTTCGGCATATTCGCTCGCGCGTGAAAAAAAGTCGAGAGACGACGTCATTTTCCTTGACTTGAACGCTTCAGTGCCGAGAACGAGGCAACACTTCATCATAATGAGCGCCGTTTCGTCGTCGCATTCTCCGAGCGATTCCGCCTCGGAAAGACACTTCAAATAGTCGCCTGCTTTGAGCAGGGAACGGACATTCTTTATCGTGTCCATCTTTGAGAACGACGCAACGTTGTCGCTTTCCGATATGAGATACTCGACCGGAACGCCGAGACGTGCCGCAAATTCCTTCGTCGTCGAAAGAGACGGCTTTGCCGAACCGCTTTCGATCAAACTGAGCATGTTTCTTGTTACGATCCCCGATGCAAGCGTACTTTGTGTCAGCCCTTTTTCTTTTCTGAGGGCTTTTATTTTTTCGCCGATCGTCATGTTGAGCACTCCTTTTTAACGGTAAAAAATATTTACGTATTTATTTTACCATTAAAAATCGACAAAGTCAATATCATTTTTGCGCTTTTTTTAAGGAAATTCGCTTTATTATCGCAAAAATAGCTATTGAAATGAGTATTCCGATCGAAACTCCGAGCGAATCTATTAAAAAATCAGTAAATTCCGCGGCGCGCCCGGGGACGAAGATTTGATGTATCTCGTCGACCGCCGCGTACAGCGCGCCCGCGCCGAGCGTGATCGAAAATCGACGTAAAAAATCAGGGTAAATCGTATTTACCATAAGGGAAAGGAAAAATCCGAGCGCCGCGAACTCCAGAAAATGCGCCGATTTGCGCACGTAAGCCCCTACGCTCTCGTAAACCCGCCGCTGTTCATCTATCGGCTTTTTAATTATCTCGGGGTCGACCGTCTGCACTATCTTTTCCGTTATTTCGGCGCTCTTCTGTCCCGATTCTTGCGCGTTGTCGGCGGAGAAATTGAATATAAGTATCATCATCACGACGCTCATCGCCGCGGAGAATATTCTGAGTATGAGAATGCTTTTTTTCATTTGATATCTCTTTTCAAAATCAATACATATATTCTACCATATAATTATAAAAAAATCAACCGTAAATCGTTTTTTGAACATCCGGATTTCTCGACAAAAATATCCCCGCGCGCCGCGCGGGGATATTTTTATGTGATGTTATTATCAGTCTTTCAGAGCTGCCTGAGCTGCTGCGAGTCTTGCGATCGGCACACGGAACGGTGAGCACGATACGTAGTCAAGACCGATCTTGTGGCAGAATTCAACGGAGGACGGATCGCCGCCGTGTTCGCCGCAGATACCGATGTGCATCGTGGGTCTTGTCTTGCGACC
>JAFXWT010000319.1 GCA_017542695.1 Clostridia bacterium | reverse complement strand
CGGTGCTTCTCCGGGAATTCCGTTCCATAACTGATCATAGGACCGTAGTTGACCGAGTTGCCCGTCGTGGGAGTCATGATATACGCGCTCGACGTTTCCGAGAGGACCATTGTGCCGTTGTTGAACTTGTTTATCTCCGTGATATATTCCGAATACCTTGTAAGCGTTGAGTTGATCGCAACGCTGTACTTTGTGCTGAGGATGATCATTGTGAACACGATAATGTGTACTATGGCAAGAAGGACAGCTATCGGTATTGCGATATCCTTTGTTCTTATCCCGCTGGGTATCTTGCTCAGCAATGCTGAATTATCTTTCTTTTCGTTTTTCATTTTGCCTGTCTCACATTCGTTTTTTGTGAAAGATTTATTTATTATCGTAAAGTAACACTGCCTGTGAGCAGAGATCGCTCTTATGGTGATCGCATCTTTTCCGATTATATTCTTCGCATTATTCCGTTATGACACCGTCGCCAATGACGGCGCGGTATATGCGTTTTTTATTAAACGGAGGGCTTTGAGTTTTGATCGAATCGTCCATTCACCGGATCGTACTGAGAAATGGCGAACGTGAGCGCCGATTTATTACATATTTATTTTATATAAAAATACACGCTAAATATATCACAATATTTATTTCTTGTCAAGTCCTGACGTATCTTTTTTGGTTTATTTATATTATTTTGTTGTAAAAACGAAAACCGAGTCGGAAAATATAAAAAAATCCGAAGCTGTGCGGCTTCGGTGTTTTTTTATCATTTTTTCTTCGGATCGGGTAGCTCGGCTGCCATCGTATCGAGGAGTCTCAAAATAAAATCCCGGTCGTCTATCTCGTCGACGAGGATCATTTTTCCGGCTCCTTCATACGGGAGTTCGAGCGGCGCGTTCGGCATGAGCCGCTTTGCCGACGGAGTCGGTTTTACGAGAAATCTGTCGTCGTATATTCCGCCGACGAGCTTGCCTTTGTAATAGATCAGGTATTCGCCCATCATCGCTTTATACGAAATATCGCAAAGCGGCGGGAGCTGATCGAGGACGAAAGCGAGATATTCCTTGCTTGATGCCATTTTTGCGTCCTTTCAGAACTTGATCAATATGCCAAGCAAAAGCAAAACGATAACGAGCGTGAACGTGAGCAAAAACAGCGGCCACGACTTTTTAAGCCATTTGAAATACGAAACCTCGATCATTGAAAGACCGATCAGCAGCACGGGGGAGGTTGGGAAGAGAAGGTTCGTGTATCCGTCGGCGAAAGTGTAGATCAGCACCTGCATTTCCTTTGTGATGCCGAGGGAGAGGACTCCGAGCATCGACATGACAAAAATAGCTTTGGCAGTCGATGACGAGATGAAAAATTCGAGTACGAGTACGATGCATAGCAGAATCAGCGCGAGCGAGTACGGATCCTTGTTTTCGACAAGACCGTTGATAGTGTTCGCTATCGTCGGGAGGACTTTTCCTTCGACGAGTATAAATTTTATCGACGACGCCATCAGTATAAACGCTATCGTCGGCAGGGCGCTCGTCACGCCTTTGAGAAACGATCTGAACGATGATCTGAGATCCCATCCCGTTGAAACGAGCGACGCGAGCGTTCCGCCTATAAGAAATACGGCTATCAGCGCGGGAACGGTGTAATCCCTTATTGCGTCGACGGACGAGAAGACGGTTATGACGACGAGCACGACAGAGAAGAATATGATATAAGCGCGCATCGTCTTTTTCTCGTTTTTAACGGGGAGTTCTTTTTCAAGCTCGTCCTTGAATTTCAGGTCGCGCTCGTATGTGAACGACTTTGTCGGATCTTTTGCGATCTTTTTCGTGTAAAGAAATATCGAAAGCTCCATAACGCCGTACATTATGAGGAAAATAACGATCCTGTACCACACGTTTGTCATCGGGTTGACGCCGATTATCTGCGATGCGAAAAGCACTGTGAACGGGTTGGTTATCGCGCTCGAAAAGCCGAAGCCGCAGGCGACGATCGAAATGAGGAATCCCGTGAACGAGTCGAATCCGATCGAAACGGTGAGTATGGCGATTATCGGCAGAAGCGTCAGCATCTCCTCAAACAGCCCGAGAAGAGAACCGAAAAGCATGAATATCAGGGCTATTATGCTGAGTAAAAGAAATCTACACCCCTCGAATTTCGAAATTACACGCCCGACGATCGTTCTGACGCCGCCATTGTCGTTCATCGCCTGGAAAGTCCCCGCTATGACGAGCAGGAACAGCGAGAGCATTATTACTGTTATGCCGTCTCCGCTGCCGAGAAGCAAAAACGGAGAAAGGATGCCTTTCCATATCGGAATGCCTTCTTCGTCGGAAAGAGGGATGTAAGTGTTGTAGTCCGGCACTTCCTCTCCGTCGATGACAGTCGTGCCGAACGTGCCTTTCGGGATGACATAGGTGAGTATTATCGCCGCAGCCATCAAAAGTGCGAGGAGCACGAGGACGGAAATGAACGTCTTTTTCGATATGTTTATCAGTTTGTTGTTGACGTTTGTTTTATCGCTTGCCGTTTTCATATCTTTCTTCCTTCATCATCTCAAAAAGTAATGCGACGCGCGTGCAGACGGCGCGTTCGTTTTTCGGTGGATAGAAATAATAGAGTTCATCTTCGTAATACATTTCAAATTCTTGATTTACGGAATACGCGATGCCCTCGAGTTGATCGACGGTATATTCAAAATAAAGGTCGGTAAGCTCAGATCTGAACGACACCTTTTCGGAGTCGATATGGAAAACGCCTTTTTCGGTGCGGACTTTTCTGACTCTGTCCTTAAATATCCTGACGTCGACGTGAACGTCGAGCGAGATATCGGCGAGATTTTCTCTTTCAATCTGCTTGATCTTTCCGTAATATTCGTATATATTCGGGATGTCGGTCTCTTCAAACCGATAATTATCGGCAATGTGATATTTTTTGCCGCAATTTGTGCATTCGAGCGTGTTTTTGTACGAGATGTTCGAGTACATGGCGCGGCAGTGCGGGCACAAATAAAGGATGCCGTGCAGTCCCTTTGCCTTGTTTGCCGATCTGAATTTCGGCTCCGCGCCGTTGAATTCGTTATACGAGAGTCCGCTGCGGATGATCGAAATGAGTTCGGACGAGTCCATGTTTTCAAGTTCATCGGGCGTTATCACGCGCTTGACTATGACGTCGCACGTGCCGCGGTAGACGCCGCTGCGCCATTTCGGAGCGATAAAGTAGTTGTTTTTCATCTCGACAAGAACAACCGGAACGCGAAGTTTTTTGCACAGCACGGCTGTCTTTTCGTCGATATACGACGGGCCGCCGTCGGTCGAAAGACGCCCTTCGGGGAACAGCATCACGGGCGTGCCACCCTGTATCGTCCGCATTATGTTCTTGACGCAAATGACGTCCGGATGGAACATTTTTTTCTTGATATGTCCCGCTTTTCTCAGTATTTTTCCGACAACGGGGAGTCTGAAATAATACTCGTTCACGACGCAGATGATGTT
>JAFXWT010000318.1 GCA_017542695.1 Clostridia bacterium | reverse complement strand
TAGAAGCGCTCAAATAAACGGGATAATTGTTCGGCGCTCATCTCGCACGCTCCGTTTGAAACGGTAAGTTTTGCGTGATGCTTTTCCTTATGAAGTGAAAGCTCGATCGTATCCGTCGTGCCGTGAGAAAGCGCGTTGTCAAGCAGTATAGAAACGAGCTGACGGAGTTGGCTCGGATTTCCTTCCACGAAGACCCCGGGCTCGGTATCGGATTCGATCTGCTTTCCCTTTTCAAACGCCAGAGTCTCAAAAGGAAGTACTTCGCCCTCCACGAGCTTTGAGAGGTCGACCGTTTCTTTCGGTATCTCTCCGTTTTCGGCTTTGGAAAGAGCTAAAAGCTGTTTTACAAGGTCGGACATACGATCGTTTTCGTAGTCGATATTGTCGAGCCACTCGCTTTGTCCGACCTCCCGTTTCAAAAGTTCGCTGTTGGCGGAGATGACGGCGATCGGCGTTTTCAACTCATGTCCCGCGTCGGAAACGAACCGCTTCTGACGTTTGTCGTTTTCCTCAAGCGGACGGACGATTTTGTGTGCGACAAAAATGGATATTATAATGAGAACGGCAAGCGCTGCCGAGCCGATGATCAGCATCTGACGGAAAAGAAGCGTCTGATTGTTGTCGCTGATCGTCCGGTCGATCATGGCTACAAGCGTGTAATCGTCGCGCTCCTCGACAAGATACGTCATATTGCCGACCTTGCCGCTTTTTTTACCTTTATTAATGATCGACGACGCTGTCTCAAGCAGAGATTCCTCGGTCTGCAGGCCGCTTTGACCGCTGTTGACCGCAAGCACCTCGCCGTCTTTGGAATAGGCAACGGAGTAGAAGGTCGAAAGCCGGAACTCCGGTTCATTTCGACCGGGGCCGTCGTCCGGTCCTTCGGGCGGTCCGTTCATATCGCCGGGTCTGTTTTCGGGCGCGTCGTCCGGCCTTTGTCCTGCTTCCGGAGGAAGCGACTGGCTTTCGAGCGAAAATCTTTCGGCGTACATCGAAAGCATTTCGCGGCTTTCGCGGTCGAGTGCGATACGGTTTGAAACGTATATCGTCGTAAGAGTTACGAGCATCAACACGAGAAGCGAGAATACGACGGTGAATACGATTTTTCTTCTTGTATTATTGAACATCCTTACACCTCAGTTCGTACCCGATCCCGCGCAGCGCCTTGATCTCGCATTTCGATTCGACAAAAGCGAGCTTTTTGCGGGCAAAGGACATATATACCTCCACGTTGTTATATTCCGAATCGCTTTCGTAGCCCCAGATCTTCAGCGCGATCTGCTCGCGCGAGAGCACCTGCCCCTGATTGGCGATCAGATATTCGAGGATCCGCAGCTCCTTCTCGCCGAGCCGAACGCTCTGCCCGTTTGCACATTTCAAAACGGCGTTTTTCACGTCGAGCGTCAGATCCTCGTACGTCAGACCGCCGTCGTTCGTCGGGAGATTTCGCCGTCCGAGCGCGCGCAATCGGGCGAGAAGCTCTTTTGTCATAAACGGCTTCGTCAGATAATCGTCCGCGCCGCTGTCGAGCCCCTCGACCTTGTCGTCAAGCTCACTTTTCGCGGTGAGCATCAGGATCGGGGTTTTTATTCCCGATTTTCGCGCCTGTTTTGCGACGTTATATCCGTTCATCCCGGGCATCATCACGTCGAGTACAACAAGATCGTAAACGCCGCTCTCGATCTCGTAAAGCGCGTCCTCGCCGTTGTCCACGGCGGTCACCTCATACCCTTCCTGACGCATGATCTCACACAGCGCCCGGTTCATTCTTTTTTCATCTTCTGCAAGCAGTATTTTCATATGTTCGTCCTCCGTTATGCTTCATTTTACGGGAGAAGATTGAAAATGGATTGAAACCTTCAAATGACTTTTCAGAAAGCATATCACAATATCACCTTCAGTCTGCACAGCCCGTGGCGTTCTTCGCGGTCGAAGACGGACTGAGGAAGCATCGGGAGCTTCTTCTTTGAAAAGGTCGTCGAGCCGTAATAGGCGTTGAAGCTTGCCACCGGG
>JAFXWT010000317.1 GCA_017542695.1 Clostridia bacterium | reverse complement strand
TCGTCGTTCTATCGCTCGGCGCGTCGTTGCCGAGATCGTATATCTTCATCTCGGAGTTGTTTCTGTAAATCAAAATCGGCGCGCCCCACGACTTGCCGTTATATTTTACATCATTTTCATAGTAAAAGTCAATATAAATATAAGAAATATCGGAAGAAACGGCTACGCTTTTGTTCTGACCCTTGTAAATAATACGGGAATACTCGCTGTCTGGTGAAAAATATCCGTCGCTCTTCGGCGCGGTCTCCGTATTGAACAGCTTCACGTCGTCGAACGCGAGCGTTACATACGTGTAAAGTCCCTCGTCGATATATCCGCTGTAACTGTACGACGTGTAGACGTTGTTCTTGTCGTCGCGCAAAATGAATACAAACGGGCTGTCGTCTATCTCTTCAAGCGCGGCGGTGCGCTCCGCCTCGTCCTCGTATTTCTTTTCCGTCTCCTCACGCAGTGCCTTCACCGTCGAGTGATTGTATCTGACGGTGAGCTGAACTTCGTTGATCTCGGGTATGAGTTTCACTCCGTAAACGGCGAAGCGTCCGTCCTTGCCGAGCGTGTCGTCCTGTTCTTCGGTATAGACGATGAGCTTTCCGCCCGATGACTCATACGCCGCTGTGGCTTTTTCTGTCCATAGCATGCCCGTCGCTTTCTTCGGGGCGTTCAGCCCCGTTGCAAGTCTGTACGCGAGTATGCCGTAAATGCCGACTATCACCGCCACGCAGACAATCTTTATAACGAGCTTCAGCGCCCTTAAACTGAATATTTTTTGAGCGGTCGTCTTATTTTGCCACCGTTCCTGCTCGCCGTAGTCGCCCCATTCGCGAAAGCCCTCGGCCATATTCTCACCTCCGTTTTTTTCTGTGTTATTATATCACCGAAAAATGAAGCAGTAACCGATATTTTTTTAATGCTTTGTAAATATCAGCCGTGCGCGCCGTCTTTTTTGAGCAATGCATCGAGCTTTGCCGAAGCGTCATCAAACGATCTGAACACGATGCCGCTCATTCCGAACGCTTCCGCGGCGGCAATGTTGTCTGCCCTGTCGTCAATGAAGACGCATTCGCGTGGGTCGAGAGAATACGTTTTGAGCAGGATCTCGTAGATCTTCGGCTCGGGCTTTACGACGTGGTGCTGATATGAGATTATCATGCCGTCGGCTTCCTCGAGGAACGTGTACGACGGGCGGCACGTGTTGAAATTGTAATCGCTGAAATTAGACAGTATGTAGACGTTATATCCGCGCTCCTTGACGCTGTGCAGCCACTCCTTCGAGTAGTCGAACGGCGGCATTGACTCTGTCACCTTGGCGAAAAAGCGTCTCGTTTCGTCTTCAAGGCCGGGCGTGCCCGCAACGAACTTTTCAAGTATCTCGTCATCGGTAAGAACGCCGCGGTCAAGCTCGTTCCAGTACGGCGACCTGATGGTCGCGTTTGCGATCGTTTCCGTGTCCTCTTCCTTAATTCCGCACGAGAGCATGACTTCGCGCCACGAGAATGCGATGAGAACATTTCCTATGTCGAATACTACGTTTTTTATCATTTTTACCTCTGTGTTTTTACAACGCTTGCGTTGATTTTTTCATCTGTTCCGAGAAATATTTTCGCGGAGGCGGAAAAGCTCTCGGCGTCGTCGGATACGAAATATTCTGTTTTGCCGCCATTGCTGCCGACTCTGTTTTCGCGTATATACGCGGCGACAGTCGCCGCCGCTTCTTTGGCGGGATCAATCAGTGTTACGTTCGGCAGAACGTCGCCGATGATGTCCGATATGATCGGGAAGTGCGTGCAGCCGAGGATGAGCGTGTCGGCGCGGGAATTTTTTATGTCGCATAGGTACATTTCGGCGACGCCGCGCGTCAACTCGTTGTCTTGCGCGGTGAATCCGCATTCGACGAGCGGTACGAAAAGCGGGCAGGCGCGTGAAATCACATCTGTACACCCTTTTTCGCGCAGCTTTTTCTCATAAATGCCGCTTTTGATCGTCGCGTCGGTGCCGATTACGGCGACGCTTGATCTCGCGGCTCGCACGGCCGCGTCGACGGCCGCTTCGATGACTCCGAAAAGCGGAACGGGGAAGTCCCGTTTCAATTCGTCCAGCGCAACGGCGCTGACGGTTCCGCATGCGGCGAGCGCGAGCTTTACGTCTTTTGAAAGCAGGAAGTCCGCGTCCTCGCGCGCGTATTGTTTTATCGTTTCGGGCGACTTTGTGCCGTATGGCACTCTGCCCGTGTCGCCGAAATAAACTATATCTTCCTCGGTGAGCAAGCGGCGAAGCTCTCTCACGGCGCAAAGGCCGCCGAGTCCGCTGTCAAACACTCCGATGGGACGGCTGTCGTTCATTGTGTCCTCCGAAAGTCAGTCTTTTGTCGCGGTGACGCATCTGTCGTTGCCGCCATAGTCTTTTGTCACGCGCGACGTAAAGCCGTGAGCGGCGAGGATGTCTGTCACATCCTTCGCCTCGTCATACCCGATCTCGAGCACAAGCATCTCAACACCGTCTACTTCCCCGGCGGCATGAACTTCGCGGGCGGCTTCACGCTGTATTTCGCCCAGGGCGACAACTGGACCGCCTCCTATACCTACGCCGAAG
>JAFXWT010000316.1 GCA_017542695.1 Clostridia bacterium | reverse complement strand
CAAGATTACGCTCTCCCGCTATAAGCAGTATATCGGATAATGCCGTAAGAGCCAAGATAAATAACGGTCTATCCGAGTATTTTGAACTCTGAAAACATTAAGTATTGCTGTTAAGTGGGTAAAAGTCGAGAAAAATAAAAAAATACCCTCTTAACTCAAAAATCAAATTATCATATAATAAACCCCAAAAGCACATGTCAGACGACATGTGCTTTTTCATTTTGAAAGGAAATCTTTATGAAAAACAATAAACAAAAAACAAATTCACAAAGCAAGCTCAGATCATTTGTCGGCAACAGGACCGTGATCGGCATAATCTGCATCGTGATGGCGCTTGCGATATGCTTCGGTGTGGCGCCTCTTGTAAACAGATTGGCTGACAGAAAAGCGAATATCGTCAGAGTCAGAACGGATATCGTAAAAGGTAAGGTCATAGCCGCCGACGATGTGGAACTTGTGACTGTCGGCGCATTCAATCTCCCGACAGGCGCGATAACTGATATAAAAGCCGTTGTAGGCAAGACCGCATCAGCGGATCTGTCTGTCGGAGATTATATTTTCGCCACAAAACTTAGCGACGGAAAGAAAACAACAGAAGATATCCTTCGTGAACTTGACGGCACAAAAGTGGCGATATCGCTGTCGCTCGACGGGCTTGCAAGCGAAGTATCCGGTAAAATATCAAGCGGCGATATTGTTTCTGCCATCATATATAATACAGATATGAAAACGTCATATATCCCGCCCGAACTGAAATATCTTTATGTCATAACAACAACGGACAATACCGGAACTGACAGAAATAAATCAAGCGAATCGGTGCAGTCGTCGACGATAACTTTCCTCGTTACTCCCAAGCAAGCCGAACTGCTCGCGCAGCATGACAAAGTAACAAGCATCCACTTTGCTCTCGTATGTCACGACAACGAATCGAGAGCCGCGGAATATGTCAAAGTTCAGGACGAATATCTGAATAAGATCGGCGGTGGTGTGAATGAGTAAGACCATCGCTGTTTGGGGTTCGCCGAGATCGGGCAAAACGACGTTTTCGGTCAAACTCGCAAATGCGATATATGACAGATATAAGACAAATGTCGTCGTGTTGTTTACCGATATCACGACGCCTACGATCCCCGTTCTTTTCCCGTCGGCAAAAAGAGACACGTTGTTCTCGGTCGGAAAGGTGCTGACAAAAACGGATATAACGGTTGACGAGACGATAAAAAACCTTGTCCTTATCAAGAACAAAGCGAATTTCGGCATTCTCGGATATCTCTGCGGCGAAAACAAGTTCACATATCCGAGATATGACGAGATCAAGGCGAAAGACCTTGTTAACGTGATGAGAACTCTCGCAAACTTCGTCATAATCGACTGTATGAGCGATTTAAGCGAAAGCGTGCTGTCGTCGGTGGCAGTCAGCGAAGCAGATGAAGCGATACGACTTGCGTCGCCCGATCTTTCTTGCCTCAGTTGGTATCTTTCGCAGATACCGCTTGTCTCCGGAGCCGAAAGACATATTCAAGGGATAAATGTCCCCGATATGGATATTTGTGTCCCCGTGTCCGACGTCCGCTCGCATCTCGGAGAAGTGAGTTTCACTCTCCCGTTCAGCAGAGACGTAAAGCAGCAGTTCTGCGAAGGAAAACTGTTTGAGGATGTCGGGGACAAGAGATTTAATACCGTCATCGGCGCGATAGCCGATAAAGTGGTCGAATAACGGGAGGTGAGTCCTATGATCGAGACTATCGGACTTCATCAACTTCTCACAGAGGTGCAGTCGTACATCTCACGGAACTTTACGGCCGCAATAGGCGAGGAAAAACGCTCGCAGCTAAAATACTATATCGAACAGTTCATTCGCGACAAAGGATATGTCGTTGACGGTATGACCGACAAAGAGGTCGTCGACAGACTGTTTTGCGAAATGACGGAATATTCGATATTAACAAAATATCTGACGGATCCGAAAGTTGAAGAAGTAAATATAAACGGTTGGGACGATATCGCCGTCACATACAGAGACGGACGTATCGAAAAAACGGGAGAACGCTTCTTCAACGCCGGACACGCGACTGATATTGTAAAACGCCTTCTTCATCACAGCGGTATGATAATCGACAACGCGACTCCGATAGCGCAGGGACATCTCCCCGGAAACATCAGAATAACAGCGCTCAAGGAACCGATAGTCGATGCGGACAGAGGAATATCGGTTTCTATCCGAATGCTCCATACTGAAAACGTGGACAGACAGTATCTTATCGACACGGAAACGCTGACAGATGAGATGATGTCTTTTCTCGAAATGTGCTTAAGATACGGTGTGTCATTCGTGATTGCCGGACGCACGTCATCGGGGAAAACGACGCTACTGAACACCCTGCTTGGCTCCGTTCCCGACGAAAAGAGAATATATACGATCGAAAGCGGAGCGCGGGAACTCGATCTTGTCAAAAGAGATGAGGACGGCAATGTCATAAACAATGTGGTACAGACGTTGTCCCGACCTTCCGACAATCCGATATACGACGTGACGCAAGACAGTCTTGTGAGAACAGCTCTGCGATTTACTCCCGATGTGATATGCATCGGAGAGATGAGAGACAGCGAAGCGCACGATGCCGTCGAAGCAAGCACTACAGATCATACGGTCATAACGAGCGTTCACGGAGCCGGAGGAAGATACGCGCATATGAGGATAGCGTTCCTTTGCCAAAGGCGCTTCCCGATAGACATATCGATCTCGATACGTCAGGCGGCGCTCGCTTTTCCGATAGTGGTATTCGCGCATAGACTTGAAGACAACAGCCGAAAAGTAATGGATATATCGGAGTGTATCGTACACGATGACGGTGAACTGGAATACCGAGTTCTTTACAGGTACGAGATAGTCGGGAATGAGCAGATCGACGGAAAAGTCAAAATATACGGATATTTTGAAAAGGTGAACGCGCCGTCTGACAGTTTATGCGATAAACTCATACGCGGAGGCGTTCCGCAGGATCTGCTCGGTAAGTTTACAAGCGGAGGTGATGATAAATGACGGCGGTATACGTAATATGCTTTCTCGCCATCGCTGTCGGCACTGTATTTGTTTTCGGAATGACGCCCGACAGCATAACAAACGACGTGATAAGGATATTCGAGAAGGAAGAAACACTGCGGGAAAAAGCGCTTAAAGCACAAGGCAAAAAGAGATCGAGAAAACTGACGGCGAAGATAAGCAGAGTACGCGATTCGCTCGTGTCATCCGGTAAAAGCGGACAGTTTTCTCTGGCTTGCACCGCCGCGCTCGCTCTTATGGCTGTAGGATGTGTCGCGGCCTTTGTTATCGGTAATCCGTTTCTTATCCCTGTTCTCGCGGTTGCGTTTGCGATGCTCCCGTTCGGGTTTGTCAGAAAGACCGTATCGTCATACAACGCTCAGGTCAAGAGCGAACTTGAAACAGCGCTTTCAATCATAACGACGTCGTATGTCAGAAACGACAATATCATCGACAGCGTGAATGAAAATCTGAAATACATTAAGCCGCCGGTGCGTGAGATATTCCAAAGTTTTGCCGATGAGTGCGGATATGTGTCATCTGACGTAAAAAAAGCGATAGCAAACCTCAAAGACAAGGTTAATGATACGGTATTTGCCGAATGGTGCGATATACTTCTCGCCTGTCAGGATGACAGAACGCTCAAGGATACACTTATGCCGACGGTAACAAAACTGACAGATATCCGCATTGTTAACAATGAACTGAAATCGACTCTTGCCGACGCAAAGCGAGAGTATCTGATGATGGTTGCGCTCGTCTGCGCGAATATCCCGATACTGTATTTTCTGAACAAAGACTGGTACGCGGCGCTGATGTTCACCACTCTCGGAAAACTCGTTCTTGCTGTATGCGGCGTTGCGATAATCGTAACGGGGATATTTATGACGCGCTTTACAAAGCCCGTCGAATACAGGAAATGAGGTGAGAAAATAAAGTGAATCTAATACTCATAATTATGACCGCATCGCTTTTCGGAGTCGGTCTTTTCTTTATTCTCGCCGATGCTTTGAAAGTCCCGACATACGCATCATCGAAAGCAGCAAACGAACTCGGCAAACAACGTCATCCGAAGACGAACCCGATAGAGATATGGCTGCGCGATCTGTCCCACTTCATCGCAGGAAAGATAAAACTCGGCGATTACAGAAAGGCACAGCTTTCCGCCGATCTGACGACAGCCGATATGGATATAACACCGGAAGAATATATAGCGAATGCGATAACGAAAGCGCTGTTCATCGGCGTATTCTCAGTGCCGATGTTTTTCTTGTTCAAATTCGGCGCGCTTTTGCTCGTCATATTCGCGGTGGCCGTGTATTTCAAAGAATCCAGGAGTATTGTCGGCAGACTGAAAGTACGTCGGCAAAAGATCGAATACGAACTCCCACGATTTGTCGGATTCGTCGAAAAGACATTAAAACACAGCCGTGACGTGTTGTATATGCTTGAAAGCTATAAAGACAACGCGGGGCCGGAACTGAAACGCGAGATCGAGATCACGACAGCCGATATGCGCTCAGGCAATATGGAGGCGGCGCTGACACGACTTGAATCACGTGTCGGCTCGTCAATGATGAGCGACGTTACGCGAGGTCTTATCGGTATAATCAGGGGCGACGATACCGTCGTATATTGGGCGAGTCTCAATATGAAGTTTTCCGACTATCAAAGGCAGCTTCTGAAAAATGAAGCGAGAGCAGTCCCGAGAAAAGTCAGACGGCTGTCTCTCATCCTTCTCATCTGCTTTATGGCAATATACATTGTCGTTATCGGTCAGGTGCTTTTCGATTCGCTGTCGCTGATACTATGACGGAGGTGAGAATATGAAAAGAACGATACTCGATAGACGGGGACAGGGGTATATCGATGTGGTTGTATCCGTCCTCGTCATTGTATTTCTTCTTATCCTCGCTATGTCGGTTTGGTCGATGGTAACGCTGAAACAGGACGTAAGGTATTTCTGCAACGAACTGCTTGAGATAGCAACCGCCACGGGACAGATAGGTGACGATGTCGAGGCGCGATACCATACGCTTTGCGAGGAATCGGGACTTACACCGACAGTCGAGTTTTCGGCAACGTACTTTGATGCGTCATCAAAGAAAGTACAGTACGGAAAGATCATTCAATGCACGGTGACGTGCCAAATGACGCTCCCGGGATTCTCCGATTTCAGACTTCCGATAAGAGTGACCGTTACGGAGTCGGGACTGTCTCGGCACTATTGGAAATGAGGCGTGAAATGACAGGAAAACTCAAAGACAAGAGCGGTGTGAGCTATATACTGACGTGCGTGATCATCCTTGTCGCCGTCAGTCTCATATTCATTGCTCTTGAATATGCTCACATTTACCATATAGCAAGAACTCAAAAGGAAGAAATGAAGCTGAAACTCGACAGCTATATAACGGGTGTCGCTGTAAACAATTACGACGCACTAAAGCAAGGCGATGTGTACGGCGCAAAACTCAACACAAATGAAATTTGCGAGGGCGCGCTGACCGTCCTCGGTTTCCCTCCGACACAGGTTGTGCTGTATATAGAAAGCGGAAATGATAAATACAGCTACACGATCAGACAACCGCATGTCGATTATCTGTATAACGACAGTTTCGGTGTTCGTGTGATTTATGAGATATTGATCCCTTTTGAGATGTGGAATCAAAAGATCGCCGACATCACGATACCCGTCGAGATAGTCAGCGTATATACTGAAATCTATTGAAAGGAAAAGGATATGAAAACATCAAACAAACTGATAATACTTGCTTGTATCATCACAGTGGCAATAATACTGTGTGTCATCGTTTTTGCGGTAAGCACACCGAGAACCGAACCGGAAGAAACGACCGTAGATATAACGGCGACAGAACAGACAACGCAGGACCCAATACCAAGCATCGAACTGCCGAATGCTGTGCCGACAACCACCGCCGAAAAGTACATTTCGTCCGATCCACGCATTTCCGTCGATGAAAACGGCGGTGTTCATATCGATGTCGGCGCAACTACCGATAGCGTTGTCGCAAACACGCCGCATATTTCGGGCGAAGCTTTTGTCTCTACCACGTCAGAAGGAGTTGATGCCGATTGAAGAAATCATATAAAGTCGTAGCGTTGATGCTGTTAGTGTCGACGCTCATTTCTCTTTTTGCGGTGAACGCTTCGGCTGTGGCGCAGGGTTATCCTATGGAATGTACCGTTTACTACAAGGATGAGAGCGGTAATACGCTCGCGAGTTCAAAAACATTCTCCGTGAACGCGAGCGATGAAAGTGCGTGGAACACCGGAGTGGCGTCGCCTTCAATAACCGGATATGCACTGAAAAACGACGGAGATTCGTTTGTTTCGTATTCGATAATGGACAAGTATTTTCCCGCGTCGAACTATGTCAGACACGGCACGGCGACGTACACCGTCGTTTATGTAAGGACCTATACGCACACAGTCTACTATATGTACGGAGTGAACACGCGCCCCGCGGCGGAAACCGTTTCAAAAACAGGCAAACCCGGGACGGCATATTCGTTCACAAGCCCGACCGTGTCGGGACACGGACCGAGCCAATCGACCGTTACGGGAACGATATTGTCGACCAACACGTCAACGACTGTTTACTATTACCCATACACATACACGGTATCATATAACGCGATGGGCGGCTCGGGCGCACCCGCGTCGCAGACAAAAACATACGGCGTACCTCTCACACTGTCGTCGACTGTGCCGACAAAAAGCGGATACACATTCGAGGGATGGGCGACGAGCCGCGGATCGTCGGTCGTTGCGTTTGGCGCAGGTGGAACATATACGGGTAATTCCAATCTAAACTTGTATGCAGTGTGGACACAAAACAGCACAAGTACGCCAACAATCAACACATACACGGTGTCTTACGATGCAAACGGCGGAAGTGGAGCTCCAAGTTCACAAACAAAAATAAAAGATGTGGATTTAACGCTTTCATCCGTCGTTCCAACCCGAAGCGGATACACTTTTCTCGGATGGGCATTTTCTTCAAGTGCTACGTCGGCAGTATATTCTTCCGGTGGCACATACACATCAAATTCAAGCGCAATACTGTACGCAGTATGGCAAGCCGACAAATCGGGAGTGACAACTTATACAGTCACTTATAATGCTAACGGCGGCACAGGCGCGCCGATGTCTCAGATAAAAACTAAGGGCGTTGATCTGCAGTTGTCGTCAATTGCTCCGACACGCAACGGATATACGTTTGAGGGGTGGTCAAACAGCAGTTCTTCATCACACATATTTTGCACTCCCGGCGAATATTACGATGCAGATGCGGACTTGGATCTCTATGCAGTATGGACATTAACACCGACATATACAATCACGTTTGATGCTAACGGCGGTGTTGGAGCACCGTCGTCTCAAATAAAAACACATGATGTGGCACTGACACTGTCATCTACCGTTCCCACAAGAAGTGGATATGCTTTTCTCGGATGGTCGACTTCTCCGATAGCGATATCAGCAACATACTCGGCAGGAGGAAAATATACATCGAATTCAAACGCGACTCTTTATGCGGTGTGGCAAACAGATAGTTCCGGGACATCTACAACAATTTGTACTGTAACGTATAACGCCAACGGCGGTACGGGTGCTCCTGCGTCGCAAAGCGTAGAATCAGGGTCCAAACTAACTCTTTCCTCAACGATTCCTGTGAGGAGTGGATATACTTTCAAAGGTTGGGCAACGAAATCATGGGCGACAAGCGCAACATATCAACCCGGAACAACATGGACAATCACGACTAATATGACGCTTTACGCAGTATGGCAAGGAGGAGGAACATATTTCTATACCGTGACGTTTGATGCAAACGGCGGCAGCGGTGCGCCCGACCCCATAACGGCAAATTATGGCGAAACGATAGAAATACCATGTACGGAACCGATTAAGAGAGGATATAACTTCATTTCTTGGATAGATCAGTCATCGGGTGAATACTATAACCCGGGAGATTTAATGACTGTATACGCCGATGTTTCATTTTTGGCTTTATGGTATGTTTCCAAATTTGACGACGATCCGTTCGGCGATGAGCCGACAGAACCGTCTACTTATACGGTATCGTATAACGCCAACGGCGGCTCGGGCGCTCCCGCATCGCAGACAAAAACGGAAGGCGTCTCGCTGACTCTTTCAAGCACGAAACCGACGCGAAGCGGATACACGTTCCTCGGTTGGTCGGAGTCGTCTTCCGCGACAAGCGCGACGTACTCGGCGGGCGGCACATATACAAAGGACGCAAGCACGATGCTGTATGCCGTGTGGAAGAAGAACACAACAACCACGACTTATACGGTTTCATACAACGCAAACGGAGGTACGGGCGCACCGTCAAGTCAGACGAAAACGAAAAATGTCGCTCTGACGCTCTCGTCGGTCGTTCCCACACGAACAGGATATACCTTCCTCGGATGGTCGACTTCAAGCAGCGCGACGTCGGCAACATATCAGCCGGGCGGCAGTTATACCGCAAATGCAAACGCGACGCTTTACGCCGTATGGCAGAAGATAACGTACAATTTCTATGTATCAAACCTTGTGGCAACACCGAATGAACTTTATCAAAACGAGAGCACACATATATCGTTCACGCTCGGCTTGACTTCAAGCGAGTCGAAAAGCGGCGTGCCCGTCGAGGTGTTCTTTGACGGAACGACTGTGTATTCGGCAAATCTTGATTTCTCTGCAAACGGCACAACAACTATAGCGTTTGATCTGAATGTCGGCGGGTCGGTAGGAGATAAACTTTTGACAGTACGCATCAACTGGTCGGACAGGGCAAACGAGTCAAACACCGCAGATAATACTGCGTCTGTTACCATCAGCGTCAGAAAGTATATCGAAACGTCGTCGACGGCGATCTCGCTTTTGGGTAAATATATCGCAGGAACGGAAGTCATATCTTCGTTCTTTGCCGAGAATCGTGCCGATTCCGATATTCTCCCGAGCGACAATATAAGTTTCGGGCTTGAGGTATATGAGATAAGCGGAACGACCGAAACGCTCATAACAGCGCAAAAGAAAGACAGCATTGTCGTTCCCGCAAACGGATCGAATCTCGTCTATTTCAAATGGACGATACCTGAGGACGCCGCGGGGAAAACGTATATGGTAAAAGGCACGATGAACGTCGACGGGAAAGCCGATGAAGTCAATCCCAATAACAATTCGTCATTCATCACGATCCTTGTAAACGACAAGGAGAGTTCTCAAACGCCGGACACACGATACGAGGAGATCGCACCGTCGTCATACTTGCCGAGCGCATCGTCGCCCGAAACATCAACGGGACTTATGACGTGGAACGAATGGGAGTATGACGCATCGACAAATGCGCTCGTGTTGCGTCAGTATGGCGTAAGCGTATCAAACACACCGACTGTCGCACCAGACAGCGAATGCAAATCGGCAACAGAATCGGGTGACGTGTGGACGATGAAATCGGGATACGGGATCACGATCTCGTGGTGTCCGACGCTTGACACGCCTTCGGGATATTCGGCGGCAAAAGTCGATTCCGTGACAGGTGCGCAGTTTGCTTCGGCATATTTCCCCGAGTTTAATTATTCGGGCGCCGACGGGTATTACAGAACGCTTGAAAACGTTGGCGGGACGTTTGAGTTTATAGAAAACGCCGATGCCGTGAACGACGCCAGCGTTCATTTCATACCGATATACGTTCAAAACGGCGATTATGTCGTGTCTTGCACGGCGTCGCAGATATGGACTCCCGCGGGGATGATAACCGTCACGCAGAACGCAAACACGGTGAGGATCGACGGAACGATATATGACGACTGGGCAAAAGAATAACGGAAGGAGAAAGATAATATGAAAAAGAACATACGCAAAATCGCTCTTGCGATATTTGTGATATTACTTATCACTTTATGCACCGCCATCCCCGTGTTTGCCGCCGAAGGCGATGTGTCGGGTGCGGTCGAGAATACGTGGATAGCCGCAAGAAGTCAGATAAAAGACGTTACAAACAAGGTCATTTTCCCGGTGATAGACGTGATACTTGCGATCCTTTTCTTTGTAAAAGTGGCGACGTCATACCTTGAATACAGAAAGCACGGCCAGTTTGAATGGGCGCCTATCGCGATACTGTTCGCGTGTCTGGTATTCAGTCTCACTTGTCCGCTTTACATCTGGACAATCCTCGGAATGTGACAGATAATACACGAGAACCGACCGTGGCGGTCGGTTCTTCGGTGAAAAGGATGTGATAGTATTTTTGAATGGATAGAAAAACTGATATCAGGTATCGGTGATTCGGTCGGGATTGCGTTGGCAAATGCTTTTCGTGAAATATCGAAAAGCATTTTCAGCATTTTCATAATGTGGCTGTACGAACTTGTGTATGATGCGATTGCCGATTTCTTCACCCTGATATCCGGAATGGGAGCAAAACTTTTCGACCTACCGTGGATAGAGTACGCACTTGGATTTTTCCGGTTTTTCGGTTGGGGACTTTTTATCGTCGGCATTGTCGTCGCGGTATTCGAGTTTGCCACCGAATATCAGAGTTATGGAAGAGTAAGTGTCAGGAATCTTTTTCTCAACATCCTCAAGGGTTTCTTTGCGGTGAGTCTGTTCACAGTATTGCCTGTGGAACTGTATAAGTTCACGATAAATCTTCAAAATATGTTTGCCAAAGAATTGACAACGATATTCTCGATAAGTCAGGCAGTCGATTCGCTCGAAGGACTTGCTTTCAATATTCTGGATCTGTTTTCTCCGACGTCGTCGGAAGTTTTTTCATTGTTTAATTTGCTTATGGTCATCGCGCTCGGATACTGTGTGATAAAAGTTTTCTTCTCAAACATTAAGCGAGGCGGGATCCTGCTGACACAAATCGCTGTCGGAACACTGTATATGTTTTCGATACCGAGGGGATACGGCGACGGATTCACACAGTGGATAAAGCAAGTGATCGCGTTGTGCCTTACAACATTTATGCAGACGACGCTTTTGTTTCTCGGGCTTATGGCGTTTCAAAACGATATGCTTCTCGGACTCGGAATAATGCTCGCCGCAAACGAAGTGCCGCGAATAGCGCAAGCATTCGGGCTAGATACAAGCGTCAAAATGAACATTATGTCTGTCGTACACACAACGTCAACTGCCTTCAATATGGCAAGAGTGGTCGCAAAGAAATGAGACCAAAAATTGTTTTTTCTGCATATATAAAGGATTATCTGCACATACTATTCAATAATATATGCAGATAAATCACGTTTTTGCTTGACTTTCTGCACATAAAGTGATAAAATTATATGCAGAAACGGAGGTCTATAATGAGAAGATTCGATTATTCATTTCTTGACAACGGAATGTTACCAGCGGATTTGATAAACATTACCGGTGGTATTTATTCACTCAAAGCATCCTCGGGTCTTCGTAAATCGGAGTTTGTTACTGTTTTTACGGAACTCGAATCGATCGCTAAAATACAATCCGTAAAGAGTTCCAACGCCATTGAGGGGATCGTTACAAGTGATAAGCGAATAACTGAAATCGTGAATCAAAGCAGCGCACCAAAAAATCACAATGAAGAAGAAATTGTCGGATACAGGGATGCATTAAACGAAATTCACAATGGATATGATCATATTTCGTTTAACGAAGGAAATATTCTACGTCTTCACGAAATAATGATGAGCGTTTCCGGAGATGATCTTGCGGGGAAATATAAGGTAACGGATAATGTAATTGTTGAGGTTGACTCCTCGGGCAACAGACGTGTCAGATTCAGACCGATATCGGCCGCTGAAACGCCATCAGCGATGGAACAACTTGAACTCGCATATCTTGATGCGTGTTCATATTCCAATATCAATCAACTTTTGCTTATTCCGTGTGTAATACTTGATTTTCTATGCATTCATCCGTTCCGTGACGGGAACGGAAGAATGTCTCGGCTGTTATCACTGTTGCTCCTGTATCAAAACGGCTTTGATGTTGGCAAATTCATTTCTTTCGAGGCACAAATAAACAAATACAAGGATTTCTATTACAATGCATTACAACAGTCGTCCGTGGGATGGCATACAAACACAAATGACTACTTCCCGTTTATTAAGAACTTCCTTTCCACATTGTATATGTGTTATAAAGAACTCGATAAACGCTTTGCAGTTATGAGAAGCAAAAGGATTACGAAATCGGCCAGGATCGAGGCAACGGTTCTTGACAGTTTGATTCCGATTTCAAAGGCGGAAATATGTGAGATACTTCCCGATATCAGCCCGACAACGATCGAGGCAGTTCTCGGCAAGATGGTCAAAGATGGACAAATCGAGAGGATCGGCGTATCAAAGGGAACGAAATATATAAAGAAATCATAACAAATGATATTATAAAAGCATCTACCGTAAAAGGCAGATGCTTTTTATTTGAGGTGAAAAGGCAAATTGAAAAAACAATATATATACCCGCAAAATATGAAGCTGAAACCTAAACTGTGGCTGTGGTCTGTTCGCGATTTGATAATCATAGGTATCTCGGCAATACCGGCGATACTTGCAGTTGCAAAATTGCATTTTTTCATTCCCGCGGCAATGGTGGCAGTGTACGCTTTTTTGAGTATCAGATTTGACGACAGGTCGGTACTCGACTATATAAAACGCGCTGTGAGGTTTTTCGTATCCTTGCAGCAATCATTTTTCTGGAAGGAGGACAAGCGATAAGTGTCAAAGAAAACAAACAGCACAAAGGATCTTATCGGAGCAAAATCATTCGGCAGAAACGGCATCGTCACAAACAAAAACACGGAGATAGTGTATTTCATAATCAAGCCGAGCAACATATCGGTTTTATCCGACGTCAGTATCGGAGTGAAAGTAATAAATCTTATGCATCTGCTCTCCGCACAGCCAAACATTGAAATGATCTGCTCAGACGCTCGTGAAAGTTTTGAAGCAAACAAAGAATACTTAAGTGAACGCATCGGCGAGGAACAAAACAAAAAGATCGTCGGCTTGCTCAAAGCAGACAAGACATTCCTCGATAACATCCAACTTCAAATGTCGACAGCACGCGAGTTTATGTTCGCCGTGCGTGTTCGAAACGGCAGCGATGAGCAGAACTTTGCGTCGCTCAACCGAGTTGAAAAAGCGATCACAGGCGAAGGATTCGAGTGCAAAAGAGCAAGTTCCGAAGATATAAAGCGGTTTCTCACGCGATATTTCGGTTGGAATGTTCCCGATGAGAACATCGACGACAGCGACGGTGAGAGGACTGTTCGCAAATGGGTCCTTCCCGATATCGGAGGTGAAATATGACAAGAAAGAAACAAACGCCGGGGGAGATCGCAACGTCGGAAGGATATATTAAGGACTTTTTTGATATGGTCTCGCCGTCGGCGATCAAATTCAATCCCGATCACTTTATTTGCGGAAATTCATACAGATGTGTGTGGGCGATACGTGAGTACCCGCCGATAACGTCCGATAAAGCGCTTTTGGCGCGGTTTGGGGATAAGGAATCGGTGACACTCCATATTTATTCTCGTGAAGTTGATGCCGTCGAACAGAGAAAGATTCTGCAAAACACGACAAGGAAGAACAAAATGATGTCCGGCTCAAATGATGTTCAAGAATCCGTGACGGCCTCCGGCAATCTCGATGATGTCGAAAACTTGCTCGAAGAAATGAGAAAAAACAAGGAACCTCTCCTCCACTGTGCCGTGTTTATGGAGCTTGCGGCATCAAACTATGAAAAACTCAAAGAACTTCAAAATGACGTGCAGATGGAACTCACGAGAAACAGAATAACCGTTGACAGATTGCTGCTCCGTCAAAAAGAAGGATTCATCTCGTGTATGCCGAGCGGACACAACATATTCGGATCGGAATTTGAACGGGTGTTGCCCGCAAGTTCAGTTGCCAATCTCTATCCGTTCTCATACTCCGGCAAAACAGATCCGCACGGGTTCTATATCGGCCGCGACAGATACGGCACTAACATAGTCGTTGACTTTGACAGGCGAGCCGAGGACAAGACAAACTCCAATATCCTAATTCTCGGAAACAGCGGTCAAGGCAAAAGTTATCTCCTAAAATTGCTTCTCACAAACCTTCGTATGTCGGGCAAGTCCGTGATATGCCTCGATGCCGAAGCGGAGTACGGCGATCTGACAAACGCTCTGGGCGGGTGCCATATTGATCTAATGACAGGTGAGTACATCATAAACCCTCTTGAACCGAAAGAATGGGCGCAGACTGACAACAAAGTACAAATCGACGCGGATGGCGGGAGCGTTCCCGATGCATTCAGAAAAACGACAAGACTGAGTCAGCATATAAGTTTCCTCAAAGACTTTTTCCGTTCATATAAGGACTTTTCCGATGCACATATTGATGCCATCGAAATTCTGCTTACAAACCTCTACGATAAATTTGGAATAAACGACAAGACCGATTATGCAAATCTGGAGCCGACCGATTATCCAACAATGTCTGACTTGTATGAACTCGCCGAGAGTGAATATCAGAGATATGAACATGGCGGAAAATCGCTGTTCACGGAAGAACTTCTCCGCGAGATATGTCTCGGTCTCAACTCGATGTGCGTCGGCGCTGAATCAAAGTTTTTTAACGGACACACAAACATAACGGACAGCAAGTTTCTGACATTCGGAGTGAAAGGGCTTATGGATACCAACAAGAAACTACGTGACGCAATGTTATTCAACATCCTTTCATATATGAACCACCGTCTTCTCACTGAAGGAAATACAGTCGCATCAATTGATGAAGCATATATGTTTCTCTCGAACATGACAGCGATAGAGTATATAAGGAACGCGATGAAACGAGTGAGAAAGAAAGATTCGTCTGTCATTATAGCATCACAGAACGTCGATGATTTTCTCATTCCGAACATAAAGGAATACACAAAGCCGTTGTTCTCGATCCCCTCTCATCAGTTTTTGTTCTTTCCAGGCAGCATTGAACCAAAGAGTTTTTGCGATGCTCTCCAAGTTGATGACGCGGAATATGATCTCATAAAATATCCGGAACGCGGTGTGTGTCTGTTCAAATGCGGGAATGAAAGATATTTACTTCAAGTCATCGCTCCCGAATATAAGGAAAGACTATTCGGAAACGCAGGTGGAAGATAAAGAAAAAGCTCCTTGCGGAGCTTGTGATTTCGAAAGGACAATCGAGACATCAATGAAAGGTAACTTAAAAGTAATCTCAAATTTTATTCTTTTAATAAAGTTTATTATTGCCATTAAAGTTTTTTTCATGGTTACCACCCCCTTCCTGGTATTATTTGTCCCGATTGTTTTATTCCCTTGCGGGCCTTTGTGGTCTGGCGAGTCAAAGGGGGATGCGACCAGCTGACTCGAAAATATTATATTACAAACTAGTAAAAAAGTCAACTATTGAAATGAGGTGGTTATCGCAGTTCAGATAGCGGCGATTGTAAAAAAGGTATTACAGTTTCTTTTATCCAATGAGAAAGGACGAAAGTTTCTCGGTTATGTTATCGGCATCGCCATCTTTATCGTTCTCTTTCCTCTCATTACTCTTGTTGGGTTATTTGGTTGGATGTCAGAAGGTGAAAACTTTGCCTTGCAAAACAACATTGTCGGTAATGTGCAAGAACAATATTTGTTGGAATTCCCCGAACATACCGAGGCACTTGAAAAGATAAAAACCACATTTGACATCTACGGTGTCGGCAATATGGTATCAGTCGCACAGACTATATACATTAGCACCGACCTTCCGAGTATGAATGAAAGCGAAGATTTCTATTTCGATTACGTTCATTGTTTTAAAGATGTTGATGATGAAAAAACATATCTCGATAACATAAACGAAGTATTCGGAATTGTTTTTTCTGATGAAGATATCGGATTTTTAACGGCGATTGATTCGTCATAAAAGGATAACCTACATGGATGCAGGTTATCCGGATTCACTTGTTTGACAAATCAAACCATTTGTGATATTATGATTTCAACGAGAAATATTCGCTTGAAAAGGAGAACGCAAGATGAAATCATATCGTGAACTTTGTTCATTGTTCGAAAAATCAAATGATGATTTTCTTAAAAACAATATTAGTTTATTAAACTCTGACGTTTCCGAACGTTCGATGTGCGGGGCACTTGCTCAAGCAATATTATTGAGAATTCAAAATAATGTCGAATATGGCAATTATTTTGCTGATGTTGAATACAACAGAAACAATGGTAAAATTAAAACCATCAAAAAAAACGTATCAGATATGGATGTAAGAGTAATTTCAGTTGTATGCGATTTGATTCTTCATAGCCGTGGAAAATGTCCAGAACAAGATAATTTGATAGCACTTGAAATGAAAAAAAGTAATCGTTCTGCAAAAGAAAAAAACAACGATCGAGAGCGATTGGCATGTTTAACAAAAGATACATATGATGATGTTTGGTCGTACGATGGGCACACATTGCCGGAACATGTTTGCGGATACGTGCTCGGGGTTTATTATGAAATAGATCAAAAGAAAAACGAGATTTTAATTGAATATTATTATAAAGGCGAAAAAGTCAATTCCTATAAAAAGCCAATAAAATAAAAGAAGTCAGCATCGGACTTCTTTTGTTTTTTAATAAACTCAATTATAATATTTCTTTTTTTGTTTGTTAAGATATTTTTCAAAAGCATATATTTTTTCTATAAATAAACTCGAAATCGAAAAAATATCATTTATCGAACAACCAATATATCTTGAAAATTTCATATTATCTTCTCTTTTAGAATATACATAAAGATAAAAATCATCCTTATCTGAATATATTTTTGATATACCGTCAAAAGACATATGATAAAAATACTCTTCCCCTAATAGCACAAATGATTTGCGTTTTGTCCTTATATCGACACAAATAAAATCCCCATCCAATCCAAGCTTCTCATGGCGGTTTGTTTTTAACGTGTGGGCGACAACAAATGAGCGTAATGCTTTTAAATAATCTTCTTTACATTTGAGTTCTTTTTCTTTGGAGAAAACAAAATTCTTTAGTATTTCATCTTTATAAAGACTGAATAAGAAATTAGTAGCTTCTTGAATCCAAGTGGAAAGAACAACAATAAAAACAATATCTTTTATTTTGAAATCACTGAGATTCTTGATTTCAGAGTTGAGGTCTTGAATTGAATAGTTTATTTTTTGCAAAAAATCGCCAACTTTTGAAGAATCCTTTTTGTCTTTTAATACCCATTTTTTGTAACATCCATTTTTTATCCCGTTCAGATTTTTTAATTCCATAAGATTATTACAACTCCTTAATTTGAAAACATAATACGATGGTAGTCCTTTATATCGAATTAGCGTTTTTTATAAATAATATCATTCAAACATTTATTTGTCAAGAAAATCAATTTCGTCAAAACGGCAAACACTTTTTTAAAAAAATGTATGAAATAACGTAATAACCTATTGCAATTTGCAAAAAAATAGGTTATAATATTTCAAACAATTTTTTTATAAAGGTTATATAATGAATAGCATACAGGAACAAATATCAAAAATCGAAAAAGAGATCTCTGAATGCCAGTCGGGATATATTTCTCATAAGATTATAAACGGAAAGGAACGTCTCTACCTTCAGTGGACAGAGGACGGCGTGTTAAGAAGTAGATATATAAAAAACAATGAAAGAGAAACAATATGCGCTTCCGTTGAACGTCGCAAACAACTTCAGGAAAAGTTGAAGGAACTCAAAGCGACGCCGGAAGGCATTATGGAGAGCAATCAAAAACGAAAGGCGGTGAGAAATATGCAAAACATTACGGGAACGCTTATGTCGGAAGACAGAATTGTTGCCACTGTTAAGAACGGGATCATCACCGAATATGACGAAACATTGTTGCCACTATATCTCAAAAGAACAAAAAATGTTGAGGGATGGATAGCATCGCGCGCGATCGATGAACACAGAACAAATTCCCGACTTCTGAAAAAGGTGCTTCGTCTCCGCCAAACCGATGACGTACAAACAGCTCTTGCAGTGAACGCGGCAACAGTTACGGACAGATATTGGTTCAAACCCGAAGGATCAAACGCAAAATATGAAGACATACGTTTCAAAGAAAATTACTTTGACTCGCTTGCTTTAAGGGGAGATCCCGACAGTTTTTCGCGCAAACCGGCAAGGACGCCGGAACTGACCAATACGGGAAGTTTTGAAAAGTGTTGGAAACTTATCGACGGAAAGTGGTGGATGTACAAAAGCGGAAACGATAATGAACATTTTTCCGAACTGTTTATCTGTCGTCTCGGAGAAAAACTCGACATTAATATGGCTCATTATGAAATGGACGACAAGTATATTCGTTCACTTGATTTTACAGACGGAGCCAAGAAAAACTTTGAACCGATGAGCGCGCTTGTGGACAGAGATGATGATTACGAGTGCTGCTTTAATGCGTTAAAAGCTGTTTCTCCGGAAATATCAAGGCAGTATTTATTGCTCATTTGGATGGATTCCGTATGCTATAATATGGACAGACACACCGAAAACTTCGGATTTTTGCGTGATGTCAAGACAGGAAAAATCCTTTCTCTTGCACCGAACTACGATAACAATGTCGCCCTTATTGCAAGAGGATATCCGAGTGATGTCGAAAGAAAGAACGATGGTATTATCAAGTTTTTCAAAGAATTTGTTCAAAATTGCGATGAAGCCCACGATATGTTAATGAAGATGAGTCTTCCAAAAATCACATCTGAGATCATTGATGAATGCTTTGATGAAACACCATTTATAGTTGACAGGGATTTTATTCGAGAGTTTATTTTGAACGGACAAAGAATAATTCAAGATATTATTGATATTGGTGAAGGCATTGCGGATGATGAAGATAATACCCCGGGACTGATGCTTTGAACAAAATAATAAAGATGGCGCTGAAAAACAGCGTCATCTTTTATATTTGAAAGGAAAAATGATGAAGAAAACAACAATAACAATTTCATTTGATGACGAAAAACTGTCTGCAACAAGGCGATATATGTCAAAGAAAAACACAAATTTTGATGAGGAACTTGCCAAGTTTGCACAGAAACTTTTTGAAAAGTATGTTCCCGCAAACGTTCAAGAGTATATCGCAGAACGAGAGAACGATGAAAAAACGGGAGATGTTAAGAAGCGCGGCGTGGATATGTAAAACAGCGGGATTTGAGCCGAAAAATCGCGTTCGATTTTCGTGCAGGATAAAGACTCTGGCAGAAATGCATCTGCCAAGCCGAAAAACACCGACCGGCAAAGCCGTTCGGGGATTACGATATCATCAAGAAAAGAACTCAACATCAGAAATCCTGCCCAAAGTGCCGAAAAAGCGAGGCGTGGGCAGGGTTATTATTATCAAAAACTTTAATGGAGGTGCATTATGCCAACAATCGAATTATATTTTAACGATTTAACCAAGGAAAAGCAAAAGGAAATACTCAACAAATGCGGCGAAAACGGAAACTATGATGTTATGCCTATTTCAACAATTGAATTTGAAAATAATGAGTGTTCAAGAGAAAAGAAGCTTTTCTATATAAAGCACAGTCAAACTTTTGTAGGACACTTTGCTGTGCGTGCCGAAAATGAAACTGACGCATACGATGTATTTCTGCGAGCCGCGAATGATGGGCGGGTGGATTATAGCAATCTATATCTATCCGATTCGGAAAACGAGATCGTTTCAGAATTGGACGATTCGGATGATGCTGTGTTGATTGAAGATGAAGATGACGAAACAGAAGAATGTCAACAGTCCATTTGATGATATGCGTAAAACATCAGTCGGTCTGTATATCGAAAAGGATGTTCTGAACGCCATAGAAAATTCTCTGCATCTAACAAATTGTAATTCAAGAAATGAATTCATCACCGAAGCGATACGCTTTTATGTTTCCGTTCTTAACCGCGATAATTTCAGCGATCTGCTCACACCCGCGTTTGAATCTGTAGTAAAGGCACGAGTGCAAGATTCGGAAGAAAGAATATCGAGAGTATTGTTCAAACAAGGCGTCGAGCTTGCAATGATGATGCACATCGTCGCGGCCACTAACGATATCGACAACGGAAAACTGAATGCGCTTCGTAAAATATGTTGTGAAGAAGTGTCACGACTCGGCGGCAAATACTCTTTTGACGACGCGGTAGACTTTCAGAAAGGTTAATATATGGCGGGACTCATTTTGAAATCGCCGTATATGAAGCCGAACGCAAAAGGTCATATCAAAACATATTTGAATTACATAGCCACAAGAGACGGTGTTGAAAAAATCGATGAAACATATACAGATCTTTGTCGAACAAAAAAACAAGAAAAGATTATCGCGCGTCTTGTAAAAAACTATCCCGATTCAAAAGATCTGTTCGAGTATAAAGACTATATGAAAAGTCCGACGAGGAAGAACGCAGATGAACTCATATCACGAATATCTGAAATGAACGGTGAACTTCTCGGCGGGATAGAAAACTACATCGGGTATATAGCAAAACGTCCGCGAGTCGAAAATGTATCGACTCACGGACTTTTTTCCGATGAAGGCGTTCCGGTTATCCTTGCAAAAGTTAAGAAAGAGGCGGCTGAAAGCCAAAGCAATATATGGACGCACATCATATCTCTTAAACGCGAGGACGCAGAACGGCTCGGATATGACAACGCGAGCGCTTGGATGCAGCTTCTGCGAAGCAACAGAAATATGATAGCTAAAAACATGAAGATAAAGCCGGAAAACTTCCGTTGGTATGCAGCGTTTCACAACGAATCGCACCATCCTCACGTTCACATGGTCGCATATTCGGTTGATCCGAAGGAAGCATATTTGACCGAAAAAGGAATACGAGAAATAAAGTCAACTCTTGCAAAGGATATATTTCGTCAAGACCTTATAAGCATTTATGACAGACAGAACATATACCGAAATGCACTTCGGTCAGAGAGCAAAGAAAGAATGTCTGAGATAATAAAAGAAATAAAGACAGGCACATTTGAGAATAAGCACCTCGAAGAAATGCTTATGATGCTAAATTCGATTTTGTCAAGAGCAAGGGGGAAAAAACAATACGGGTATCTTTCAGCAAACATAAAAAATGCAGTTGACGATATTGTAATTGAACTATCAAAAGATGAAAGACTTTCCGAACTTTATGACATGTGGTATGAAGAAAAAGAAAAAACAATAAGAGTATACACCGATAGTATACCAAGACGAATCCCTCTTGTCGACAACCCTGAATTCAAATCCATCAAAAATGCCGTCATTCAAGAAGCATTGAACATCTCGAAAGACGGCAATGACGGCTCTTTGAATAATATTTCTTCTAAAATCGTTTCAGGCATAATTAATCTGATGTATTACGTAGGCAATCTGTTCCGCAATAAGATCAACACCGATCATCCGGCAAAGATCGATAGAAAAGAACGACAAAAGACTAACGAAAAGAAACAAGCTCAAGGATTAAAAATTTAATAAAAATGGAACGTATTGAAAAATACGTTCCATTTAAGCAGCATCAGAAATCTAAACTGTTTTTATTGATGAGGAAATCTAATATATTCATCGTAAGAATACCGTCCTCCGAATAAAAAGGAGCGGGCGCATTATGAGAAATTATTATTTTTTTGAACGAGTCTTCGATTTTATTAAGCGGCCTTGTTTCTTGTTCAAGTTTATCACCATCCGGGATTGCATAAACAGATTGGATATAGTAACGCTTTGAGCCTTTGTTGGCCACGAAATCGACTTCAAGTTGCTTTCTTGTCGGAATTCCAAGATTATTTCTTTCGGATATATTCACAGTCCCGATATCCACACTGAATCCTCGCGAGCAAAGTTCGTTGTATATTATATTTTCCATACTGTGAGTCGGCTCGATCTGCCTGAAACTTATACTCGCGTTTCGCAGTCCGAGATCGGTAAAATAATATTTTAACGGAGTTTCTATATATGCCTTTCCGCGTATATCATATCTTTTTGCACCTTCGATAAGATACGCTTCGGAAAGATAACCGAGATATTTTGTTATGGTCGCAGCGGTGATCTTTGATTTTTTCACCGTGCGAAATGTGTTCTGAAGTTTTGACGGATTGGTTAGTGAACCGATATTGGAAGAAAGAATACTGATAAGCTCTCCCATTTCACCGGTATTTTTAAGTCTGTTTCTGGTGAGAATATCGCTTAAATATGTTTCCGAAAAAAGAGAATTCAACAGTTCTGTCTTATGCTCGGGATCGGGAGTTAATACGACCAAAGGAAGTCCGCCATAAACCATATATTCATTTAGTGCGTCAGATTTTTCTCCTTCATATACGGTCAAAAATTCAGAGAAGCTCAATGGATACATATGGATCTCATCGCCTCGCCCACGAAATTCGGTTATTATATCTTTTGATAGAAATTTAGCGTTGCTTCCCGTAACATATACGTCTGCGTTTTTCCTGTGCATAAGACCAAGCAATACAGATTCGAAGTTATTCAACAACTGTACTTCATCAAGTAAAAAGTAATACATATTGTTATCCTTGATTTTTTCTTTTGCAAAAGAATAGAAAACATCTGGATCTCTGAATTTTGCATTCTCATAGTCGTCAAAAGCCATTTCGATTATATGATCTGAATCAATGCCCTCTGATAATAAATGATTTTTGAATATTGTATTCAAAAGATACGACTTTCCGCAACGTCGTATCCCTGTTATAACTTTGATTAGCCCATTATGCTTTCTTTGTATGAGCTTATTCAAGTATAAATCTCGTTTTATTTCCATAACAGCCTCTTTTTGCAATATATTTTTGCTACATGTAGCGGTTTTTTATTGTATTATAGCACGTTTACAAAAAAAAGTCAATGACTTTACAATAAATTTTTGCTACAAGTTGCAAAAAAATATTGCAACCACGTCTTATAAGGCAAAAAATGATACGAGAAATATAAATGCTTTTTAAGAAAAACATGCGTAGAGTTTGACAAAAGATATGTTTGATAGATCAAGGAGAATACTGGGAGAGCAAAAAATCATCAATAACATCATAGATATGGCATAATGAAAGTTCAAGGGAATTGCAACAATCTACAAAATCTTTCGTTTTTTGCAAACTGAAAGAAATATCAGGTATTGATAGCAAAACGCTTCCATCATCTGCAACAGCTTGAACACCGTATACTTTATGCTTTGAGCCAGTTTCATCTTGTGTAAAATCAGATAAGAGTTGATAACGGTATTTTATGATTGATCATCCTCCTTAACATCAAGCAGTTCAGAGACGGTTAAACCGGTATAAGCGGCAATGTTTTGCAATGTAGTTAATCTTGGATTTGCGTGCTGATTTTCGATATCGCTCAGCTCGTCCGGGCTGATACCGCAGTTTTGCGCAAATTCAAGTTGAGTTTCGTGAAAAATGCCCTTGCGTATCATCTTTGTCTTCACTGCTAAAGCTTTCATTTCCGGCATAATTCGACTCCTTTGAGAATATTATAAAAAAATACAACAATTCTCGCTCGGAGTATATTCCGAATTTCATATTTGTGATGCGAATGTGAAATAATAAATTATTGTATCCCTATAAACAGAGATACCGATCAATTCAAAAATCACAGAACATTCTTTCATCATTCTGAAGAAATAAGAATTTTTGACCGTCTACGTCTGCGAACACGGTGGATAAATAATTAAGTTTTTTCTTAATCTTTGCACTTGAATTAAAATATGTAATTTAGGTGATTAACAAAATGTAATTTTGAGGGAATATGGCAAAAATAAACTTGCGAAAGGTGTTAATATAACTGTACTACTTTTTTGGAGGTGATAAGCATAATAAACAAATATATATTTTTTACAACCCAGCAAAAACAACAAGCACGCACCATAAATATTGCCGACTTTCTCCGAAAGAAAGGCGAGAGCATCAAGCGAGAAGGACAAAGTTATTCCTGGACAAGCAATGGAGAAAAGATATCGATCAAAGGAAATTTGTGGTACGATCAATATACTCAGGAAGGCGGCGATGCAATCGATTTTGCACGCCGCTTTTTTGATTGCAAAACATATCCGGACGCCGTTACAATGCTTATCGGCGAGAACATCTCAACGATTAAACCCGAGCAAAATGAAGTCGAAAAAACTGCGAAGCCATTTTCACTTCCGCCGGCTCATTTGGATATGCGACGAGCGTTTGCTTATCTTATGTTTCAGCGCGGTATTGATCGAGATGTAATACACGCATTTGCTCATAAGCATCTGATTTATGAAGAAGCGTATTATCATAACTGCGTATTTGTCGGATACGATGAAAACGGTACACCCCGACATGCACACAAACGCGGAACAACGAGCGACAGCACATTCAAATGCAACGAGATCGGCAGCGATCCAAAATACAGTTTTCATTGGAACGGCACATCGGACAGGTTGTACATCTTTGAAGCGCCGATAGATATGCTGTCATATATCTCAATGCATAAAACCGGATGGCAAACTCATCATTACGTTGCGATCTGTTCGGTTGCCCCGCAAGCCGCCATGAAAATGCTTGAACATAACGAGAATATCAAAAAAGCAATCCTCTGTCTTGACAACGATGCAGCGGGAAACGCCGCCTCTGAGCGAATTTGCGGGCTTTTGAAGCGAGTACATCCGAATATCAAGGTGTATCGTCAAGCGCCGATAAACAAGGACTTTAACGAAGATTTGACATCAAATCAATCAGATGAAAACGAGGTGGAAGAATGCCAAACATTATCATACTCATAACTGCCGGCACCATAATGGCATTGGTGCTTGGTGGTATCACGCTGTTTTCGTATATATACAGTCTTAATCATATCAAATCAAAAACAGTCGGCGACGGCCAGCACGGAACAGCTAGATGGGCGACAAGAAAAGAGATTAGGATCACATATAAACGCGTTCCTTTTGAACCGGACGAATGGCGAAGAGGAAAAAATCTCCCGAAAGATAAAGACGGAAACCTTTTGCAAGGGATCGTTGTCGGATGTGAAGGAAAAGAAAAAACAACAGCGCTTGTCGATACAAGCGATGTTCACGCGCTTATGATAGGCGCGGCAGGCGTCGGAAAGACAGCATATTGGATGTACCCGTGCATTGAGTACGCTTGTGCCACAGGAATGAGTTTTCTCTCAACGGACACAAAAGGCGATATTATGAGAAACTATGGAACGATAGCAAAAAAGAAATACGGGTATCACATTTCCGTGATAGATCTCCGAAACCCCACGCGCTCAAACGGAAATAATCTTCTCCATCTCGTAAACAAGTATTTTGACCTATATAATGAAAATCCAAATCAACTCGTATATAAGGCAAAAGCGGAAAAGTATGCGAAGATAATCTCAAAAACCATAATTCTCTCCGGAATGGAGGCGGGGAACTTCGGTCAAAATGCTTTTTTCTATGATGCGGCCGAAGGACTTCTCACGGCAACGATTCTTCTTGTCGCTGAATTCTGCAAGCCAGAGGAAAGACATATCGTTTCTGTGTTCAAGATAATACAGGAACTCCTTGCGCCATCCAAAAACGCGGGAGCGAAAAACGGGAAAAAGAATCAGTTTCAAGAGTTGATGGATCTGCTACCTTCCGACCACAAAGCACGTTGGTTTGCGGGCGCGGCGCTAAATTCAGCAGAACAATCTATGAACTCCGTAATGTCAACGGCACTCTCACGGCTTAATGCTTTTCTCGACAGCGAACTTGAACAGATGCTTTGCTTTGACACGGAGATCGACGCCGAAAAGTTCTGTAATGAAAAATCGGCAATATTCTTGATTCTTCCGGAGGAAAATCCCAACTGCTATTTTATGGTGAGTCTTATAATTCAGCAACTGTATCGCGAGATACTCGCTGTTGCTGATGAGAACGGAGGCAAACTTAAAAACCGTTGTATATTCTTATGCGATGAATTCGGAACGCTACCGAGAATCGAATCTGCTGAAATCATGTTCTCGGCATCACGTTCAAGACGCTTGCAGATCGTTCCTGTTATTCAGTCGTTTGCACAGCTTGAAAAAAACTACGGGAAAGAAGGCGCGGACATTATTGTCGACAACACGCAGCTCACGATCTTCGGCGGATTCGCGCCGAACAGCGCATCTGCTGACACATTATCAAAATCAATGGGCAGTCGGACAGTCTTGTCAGGCTCTGTGAGCCGCAGTAAGAACGATCCGTCGCAGTCGCTTCAAATGACGGAACGTGCTCTTATGAGTGCCGACGAACTAAAAGTATTACCCAAAGGCACGTTTATTGTTATGAAAACGGGATATCATCCGATGAAGGTCAAACTCAAATTGTATTTCAAATGGGGGATCACTTTCGGAGAACCGTATTCGGTAGAAGAACACGGAAACAGAGTGGTCGGTTATGCGGATAAAAATGAACTTATTGATATGATAATGCAGAAATATCACGCAGAAAAAAACAGCGAGGAGGTGGATGGAGAAAATGACGGCAGAACGATTCCGCAGAACGCATTTAATATCGGGCAAATCAAAAAAAGCGAACCCAAGTCGCACATCAAACTCAGGACCGAAAAATCTCAAATGATCAGCGAGGTGCAAAGTGGGACGACTTGATGAAATGTACCGTGACGATTTGCCGTCAAGAGCCGTCACGGTTTTCTTTTATCTTCTTGACAGGAGCAATACGGTGAAAACTTGCTTTCCGTCGATCAAAACCATCGCCAAAGACACGAAATTATCTAGATCTACCGTCAAGCGCGCCATATTCGATCTTGAAAAAAAGGGATATATAGAAAAAGAGCGCCGTTTCAGATCAAACGGCGCCAACAGCAGCAATCTCTATACTCTCAAAAAGTGACTTTTTGATAGTTTTTCAACCAAGGGGGTAGTGTTTATATATGGTGGACTATGCCTATGTTCACAATGGACACACAAGGCGAACATATCATTTTAAAAAACAGATGAAGAAAAAATGTGGCAATAAATTATTTAATATAAAAAATGATAAAATAAATAAGCCGTGTAAAAATACATTTACTCGGCTATTATTTTTATTTGGAGGAAAAAATGAAATACAAAGAATGGCTCACAATATGGCTTGAGAATTATGTAAAACCTACTGTGAAACACAGAACTTATATGCGGTATGAAAGCATTGTTTCAAACCATATAATTCAAAGGTTCGGTGATTACGAAATCAATGAATTGTCGCTACTTGTTATTCAAACAGGCATTACCGAAATGATCAACGCGGGAAATATTAAAACCGGAGGCGCTCTTTCGGCAAACACAGTCAATTCAATTATTACAATAATTCAGAAATCACTAAAAACCGCATACGAAAACAATCTTACAACCGCTTATATGGCAAATAAAATCAAACGACCGAAAACAGACGAAACAAGTGTCGAATGTTTCACTTTAGCTGAACAAAAAAAGATAGAAAAAGCTGTTCTTGAAGACAAAAGACCCAAAATGTTCGGCATAATTCTTTGTCTATACACGGGACTCAGGATTGGCGAATTGCTTGCACTCAAATGGAGCGATATTGACTTCAAAAATGGAGAAATATCAGTCACCAAGACTTGTTACGACGATACTGTAAACGGGCATTTTTGCCGAATGATCGATACGCCGAAAACGAAGAAATCAAAGAGGCAGATACCGATTCCAAAACAACTTATTCCAATGCTCAAAGAGATCAAAAACAAAAATGGCTCCGAGTGGGTAGTCGGAGACAAAGAAAAGACTATATTTATCCGTTCATATCAGTCGAGTTTTGCGCTTCTGCTCAAAAAACTGAACATTCCGCATCACGGGTTTCATTCACTTCGGCATACATTTGCAACGAGAGCACTTGAATCCGGAATGGACGTAAAAACTTTGTCTGATTTATTGGGACACAAAAACTCCACTGTAACACTAAATCGATATGCTCACAGTTTGCTTTCGCACAAGCACGAAATGATGAATAAACTCGGCAAAATGATAAACTTTTAATTTCCTCGATTAGTATAATTGATGAAAAATAATTGAAAAAAATCTCGTTTTTTTCATCGAAAAAGGTAATAATGGATAATTTTTTCGTTTTTTTGTTGACAACCTCGTTTTTTGTTGCTATAATTATCAAAAAAATTTCCCCGATTATACTAATTGATGAAAAATAATTGAACGCTGTTTTCATGGATATTCTTTCGTTTTTTCTAGAACTCTGAACTTGACAATCTAAGCAGTTATTGTTATTATATGGGTGAAAGTGTCATTGTGAGGAGATATACTTTATGATATTCTTTTTATTATCTATTGTTGATGAAAGTAAGCATGACAAGGTTTGGTACTTGTATAATAAATACAATGATGATTTGATTTCTTATGCCAGAAGTGAGTTAAAACGAAAAAACTATAAGAATTATGAAAATGATGCTTGGGATGTTGTTCAAAATACGTTTTTAAGATTAATTCAATATATGCCTGAAGAAATCAAATTTGAAAAATCATATGTTTTCAAAATACTGACCAATGAGATTTACAAACACTTGAACAAAACCGAGTATTATGAGGACATTGATGACAACGAAAATCTTGCCAGCGAAGAAGATTTTGAGGAGATAGTTGCTGAAGAAGACAATAAAAAAATCATAGCAACCATCATATACAATTTAGAAGACAAGTTTAGAATGCCAATTATAATGAAGTATGAATTCGAAATGTCAGTAAAAGATATTGCCAAACAACTTGATCTGGCGGTTCCGTCGGTATATTCAAGACTTGAAAAAGCATATGGATTGATAAAGGAAGAATACGAAAGAATAGAGGGCAAAAATGGACACATTAAACTGTAAGCTTTTGCAAGATGCACTGCTTGAAGTTGCTCTTGAAAGAATAGATGAAAAAATGAGGCACATAAAAAGGGATACAAGCGTTTCAATTTTTCAAGCGAGAAAAATGAGTGCCGCACTCGGCATTAAAGTTCATTGGAGACCATCGGCTCGTCAGGTAATTGCAATTCTTATTGCTGCAGCAATCCTTGCTCTTGCCGGATGCGGTGTTGTTTATCGAAATGAAATAAGAGATTTTGTAGTTCATTTTTATGAGACATACATTAAAATGGAGTATTCAAAAGACAATCCGCCGGGGACAAATGAAGTTGTGACTTATAGCTTTGAGTATATACAGAATGGTTTTGAAAAAAACGAAACAAAATCAAAAAAGAATTTTTTTGTTTGGGAAAATGAATTGGGACAAACAATTTCACTTTCAATACAAAAAATTAATACATCTATATCCTATTTTGATACAGAGAATGGAGATGTTGGAACAATTATTCTTAATGACGTTGAAATAATGACATATAAAAACGATAGTTTGTTTTCGTGCATTTGGAATGATGGATATAAAGCGTTTCGTTTGAAAATGACAGGCAGTATCCCTGAACAAGATGTTTTTTGTTTTATTGAAGGAATAAAAAGACAATAAAAAGTAAAGGCGTTTGATTAAAACGCCTTTATTTTTCATAATTTTTTCAAAAAATCTTATCTATACATATGAAAGCAATTTCAAAATAATACTAAAAGAGGTAAAAAAGCCATGAAAAAAACAACAAAAATACTCGCGATTATCTTATTTGTATGCCTTATTTGCTCATGTTTTATTCAGATCAATGCAGCAGAAGTTGAACCAAGAGAAGACGAAATAATTGATTTGCCGCTTGAAAACTGCTATGAATGCGGTATAAATTTTGAAATATCAAATACTGGGTTAGCAGAAGTGACAGTGGATTATTCAGGAAATCCCAATACATTTACATATGCGCATATTACTGCCAAAATTCAGAAACAAGTTTTTCTGTTTATTTGGACGGATGTTGCAGTGAACGCAAACAATCAGTGGGTTGTTGACTCATATAATCTCAATGATTATATTACGCTTGATCATCAACTTGACAGCACTGGGACTTATAGAGCAATAATTACAGTTGATATTTACGGAACAGGCAACTCAACCGATTCTTTTAATGATACCATTCAAGATACGTATTGATTCTGCTGTCGTTAACGTACCGTAGATAAACGATTTCACTTAAAAAACGGACGATTTTGATTTGTGCAAAGAATACAACAAATAAAAAGGAGTACAATATGAAAAGAATGAAAAGAATAAAAAGAATAATATCGATATTGCTCGCAATGTTGATAATGATTATGAGCGCCTCGATTTCCATTTTTGCAGGTTTTTCAAACGGGAACGGTATTGCAAGAAGTTCCGATTCTGATTCGGCAACTATTGATGGTTCATACTATAGCGCATCGTTATATTTAGGTACAACATCATCTTCAGCCGGTGGGAGCGGATCAAATGATAATGTATATGATTATTTCAGAATTGCAATCAGTTCCATGGTTGCATGTAACGATTGCGATCTTTTTGATTCTGACGACGGCTATGGTTGGATGGGCAACCCTGGATATGGAGATACATATATAGATTTTGACGGACATACAGGCATATATGCTGACTCTTATTTCGATTGCTATAAGAACGGAAATTATGTTATTGACTTTGACTTGCATGCATAAAAACACAACACAATTCATGACGACTGATTAATCTAAATCGTCCGTTTTTTGAGGAGATCGTTTATGAAAAAAAAAGTTGCTTTTGTGGTTATTCTAACAGGCATTATCATGCTTGTATCATGTAATAATGTCAAAACACTTCCGGAGATAACATCCACAGTGGCGACATCTGTCGCCACTGTGGATAGTAATGTGATTGAAATGACAACTGTGTCAACAGTATCTTCCACGACAATGTCAACTATAGCATCTGTGCCGTCGGAAACCGCCGAGACGGTCGGCACGGAGGGAACAGTCGCGACCACCTCAACTCCCGCGTCGACGATAGACCCGCTGACGCTCGCGCCGGTCGGCGATTATACAAATTTGCGTAAGCAAATCAAATTCGCGGGATTCACGGAATACAATAAAAGTTGGCGCATCAATAAAAACGATCCGAATTCCACGGAAAGAGGAGTGTCTCATATAAACAAAGGAAATCCGAAAACGAACTTTCTTATTGTTACAGTGCTCGGATATGGCGGCGCGCAAGAAATCGGACGTTTTACTTACAACGTTTACTACGTCAATGTTGAAAGATACGGCGAGGGGTGTATCGACGATACCGTTTATAAAATGGCTTACACGGCTCCCGAATCGCTGTACTGCGGGTATGAGCGACTTGAGATCGGAAGAAAATATCTCGTGCTTGATGAGACACAAACGTACAAAAACGAAAAACTCGGGATAATGATGACTTCAAACATTGTTTTGCGTCTTGAGGAGCGTGATGACGAAACGTATGTATATAACCATTTGCGGCTTATTGAGTTCACGCATCTTAACTGTGCGGAAAAAATTACAGACGAAACGGAAAACCTCGTGTATCGCCCGGGTGAAGACGACGACGTCATCAGTTATATGAAGCAGCACGGCATAAAAGCTCCGACTTACGGATACAAGTGCAAGCTCGACGAATACGTAGACGAGCTTTCAAATTATGAGGTTTTCAATATCAAAGACATAGAGCCGATAGGGGAATATACGTGTATCAGGGAGCAAGTGCCGTTTGAGAGTTTTGCGGAACTTCCGACACGGCTGAGAAAAACCGCCGACAACCCGTATATACTGAAAAAACGCGGCAATATTCTCGACCACGTAAAATACGGTTCGACATACGATATCATTTACGTTTGTATCGCGGGGTACATCGGAGAGGAGATCGGAGAGGACGGAATTGTCTATTCGTATTATTACGTCTATGCCGATCTGGAACACGAATTGAATGCTTTGATAACCCCGTCAAGATTTCACAACAAAAAGGTTTACATAATGAAAGCATACGGATCTCCTGCGCATCCGTATTACGGGCAGCAGCGGTACGAGATCGGCGATGTGCTGATACGCCTTGAAACAGACCTCGACGAACTCCATAACGGAAACACTCTTTCACCGACGAGTTTGTTCTTGATCGACAGCACTAAACAATATAGTCATTTGACGTATGCTTATCCCGATTTTAACTGCGGATATGACATATCGTCAAAAACGAATTCATCGAGTGTTTCCGAAAAAACCCTTTATAATGAAGGCAGAGATGATGACATAATAGAGTTTATTATTGAAAACGGGCTTGAAATACCAAAAGTTGATAAAACGGGAAGATTGCAGCCATCTGCCATAGAAGCGATACTGACGGATCAAATGAAATGGGGATAGAATGAAAGGAATGAGTGATTATATGAAGAGGATAGTCTCCGTCATGATGATCGTTTTTACGTTTTTTATGCTTGTTTCGTGTGGCGCAGAGCCGAAAAAAGAGCCGCCGAAAATGCAGGAAAAGATCATCGGAAGTGAAACGTATCACGGCGCCATCGAAATGCCGTCGCGCATATTGTTCGTCAGATTCGGCGGAATGTGGTACTACTCGAAAGCCGACGGCGCGAGCGAAAAATTCTGTTTTGACCCGCTTTGTTCTCATTCGTTACAGGAAACAACGTGCATCTATCGCTTGTTTAACCCAAGCCCGAAAGCGGGAATCGTCGAATATTCAAAAAAAGAAAACCGCGTGTATATGGCGCGGGGGCAAAAGATTTATTCAACGTCTTTTGACGCATCCGATCTGAGACTCGACTGTTCCCTCGGAGAAATCGGAGATATACAAGAAAGAGAATCCGGGAGTTATATCCGTTGGATGAGGTGTACTGATAATTACTTGTTTTTCCTTTACAAAAACGATAAAACAGGGCATACACAGTTGATGCGATACGACACGTCGAAAAGAAAACTTGAGGCAATATCCTCGGAAAACGAATGGATAATCGGATATGAGCCTACCGACACTTACATATTCGCAAAAATCCTTACCGAGAACAATGAACTGCAATATGTTACGACGGATTTTGATTTTGAGAACAGGCATATAGTCAATAATCCGATAGACCCCTCGTCGAGCGGAGTCAGTATGGGTGTGTTTGACGGAAAGTATTTTTACGGGAGAATACCCGAAGGTCTTTTTGCGCTCGATCCTTTGACTGACGAGAAAAAACTCATAAGCGACGACCCTATAATTGACGGTTCACAGGTTCTTGCGGTCCATAACGGATATATATATTTTACTTCAACCGAAAGTAAAGTAGTCGGCAAAAAATACGACGCTCGCCTTGACGATTACCGAGACGTTGAGGTCAGAGAATGCAAACTGTATCGCGCTTCACAAAACGGTGAGATCAGTTTGGCGCTTGATTTTATTTCGCCTATTGAAACACTTAATTTCGTTGACGGCGGCGCCGTTATCTACACGGGCTCGATATACGACGCTAACGGCAATAATATGAACTCTCAACGAGGACCGATATCGATTTACTTCGACCTTGACGAAAGCGGGAATCTTATAAACCCCAAGATTGTCGGCAACTGCGCCGACGACGCGGAACTGATCGAGTGCCTTAAAGTTTTGTCATAATCTAATGAAACTCATCTATTATGAACTTTCAAAACTGTTCAAGAGCAAGATCCTTTTGATCTTGCTTGCGGTATTGCTCGCCGTGAACGTGTGGCTATTGCTGGGCGAGATACCGGCGGAAAAGGTTGCAAGTGAAAAGCAGCTGAGCGAATTTATGGAGATATACAAAGCCGATCCCGAGGGGATGGACAAGTATATCGAGGAATTTAACGCCGCGTATAACGCGGCGGTGCAGAGCAAGCGGAATCAGGACGCCGAGCCGCTCCCGTACCCTGACAACGTCTACACGGAGAACGACTATCAGTTCTTCCGCTCGGACTTTTTGGCGATACAGAAACTCACCGACACGTACAAAAAGGCGCTGAAAAATGCGCGCAGAGTGGCGAACGGACACCTGACGGAATACGAGTATATGGGATATAACGAGTCGATGTTCGAGTGGCAGTATCAACTGAAACTCCTCGCGTCGTATGACGAACTCGACAAACTCGAATTTCCGTCGGAGAACGTCGTCGGGTACGATGTGTTCTTCTCATACAGCGGATTTTGCGTGCCGCTCCTTGCGGCATTGCTCCTTTGCGGCATAATGCTGGTGATCCCCGAGAAAAGCGGCGGAATGCTGATGATACTTCGCGCCTCGAAAAACGGGCGGGCGAAGACGTTTTTATCAAAAATAGCGGCGGGACTCGTGATGAGCGCACTTCTGTGCGTGGTGTTCACGGTAACGTCGCTTTTGGCAATTTATCTGAAAGTCGGACTTTACGGCGCGGGACTGCCGCTCCAGATGGTCGACTCGATGATGTTCTCGCCGTTCTTCCTTTCGATAGGTCAGGGCGTGGTGCTGATTACGCTCGCGCGGCTGTTTTCGGGATTTGCATTCCTTTCGGTTATCATCGTCATTGCGTGCTTCTTCAACGACTACATCGCCCCGTTCGGCGCGGGCGCGGTGTTCATCGGACTGAACTACGCCATTGGGACGTACAACTTTCTCAACGAATACTCCGTAACGCGCAACGTCAACTTCTTCTGGAGCATCGACGGCACGAAATATATCTCGATCTGGTCGGGCGTAAAACTGTTCGGCGCGTGCGCGGAACTCTTGCCGACGCTGCTCGTGCTCTACTCGATAGTCATAATAGCGTGCGCGGCGGGCGGGACGCTTCTCTTCTCGCGCGGCGCGATAGGGCAAAAGAAACTGAAACTGCCGATAAAACTCGATTTCATAAAGAAAATACACCTCCCGCGCATCCCGTTCGGCACGACGACGGCGCGGTACGAACTGAAAAAACTGCTCACACCCGTGACGGCGGTGATAATCGTCGCTCTCGTTATTGCGACGGCGTATTTTGCAAACGGCGCGTTCAACGTAAAGCGCGACTACGCGCAAAACCTCTACACAGAATACATGACCGAGCTCGAAGGCGAGTGGACGGAAGAAAAGCACGAATACCTCACAAATCTTGCCGCCGAGATAAACGCCATCGTCGCAAAGTACAACACAATGCAGGAGAAATACCGCAGCGGCGAGATCACGATGCTCGAATACGGCGAGTACCTGAACGAATACCTCGTCGCGCAGAACAAGCAGGCGGTGGTAAACGAGATCCTCGCGCACAGCAGATACCTCAAAGAACAGCACGACGCGGGAAAGAAAGTCGCCTTCTTTGACGACACCGGGTGGAGATTCTTAAAGCGCGTCAATCTCTCGTATCTTCTTTGCGCGGCGGTGATACTGCTCTTTGCCGACGTTTTCAGTTATGAATACCGCAGCGGCTTTTATCAGATACAGCGTTCCGAAAAGAACGGGCGCGCGAAGGTGCTCATCATCAAACTCGGGATAGTCGCCGCTGTCGCGGCGATACTCGGGATAATCTTCGAGGCGACGCAGTTCATTTACGCTTCTCACTTCTCGGGACTGCCCGGCGGCGCGTACACGGCGATCAGCATCGAGGGAACGAACGTCGGCGGGAATATCTCCGTCGGGGCGCACTTCTTCCTCGAAGCGACGCGGAACGTGATATACTACGTACTGCTCGCGCTCGGCGTGGCGGGGATATCGAGAGGAACGAAAAACATCTTCCCCTCGCTCGTCATACCGACGGCTGTCATGTTCGCGCCGACGGTGCTGAACTACTTCGGCGTATCGGTATTTGAGAAACTCTCTCTCTTAAATCTGTTTGTGAGGTGATAACAATGAAGCTTGAGATAAACAACGTATCAAAATCATACGGAAAGACGCGTGCGCTCGTCGGGTTTACGGCGCGGCTCACGCCCGGCATCTACGCGCTCCTCGGCCCGAACGGCTCGGGCAAGTCGACGCTGATGAACATAATCACGCAGAATCTCAAATCCGACGAGGGCGTTATCACTTTCGACGGCGAGGACATAACTAAAATGGGCGCGCGCTTCCGCGAGCGGCTCGGCTTCATGCCGCAGTATCCGGGGCTTTATCCCGCGTTCGGCGTGGAAGAATTTCTGTGGTACACGTCATCGCTGAAAGGCATCCCGAAGGACATTGCGGCAAAGCAGATACCCGCTGTGCTCGAAGCTGTGGAACTTTCCGACGTGTCAAATCACAAGATCCGCTCGATGTCGGGCGGTATGAAACAGCGCTTGGCGCTCGCGCAGGCGACGCTCGGCAACCCCGACATTCTCATCCTCGACGAGCCGACGGCAGGGCTCGACCCGAAGCAGCGCATCTCGATCAGAAACTACATCTCGTCGATAGCCCTGCAAAAGATCGTCATCATCGCGACGCACGTCGTTTCCGACGTGGAGTTCATCGCCAAGGACGCGATCATACTCAAAAAAGGAAAGATTCAGACTATCGCAAAGCCCGAGGAACTTATGGCTTCTATGGAGGGCAAGGTGTGGACAGCCGACGTTCCTGAGAATATGGTCCCCGCGTTCGAGAAAGTCGTGCGAATCACGAGCATACAGAAAAACGACGCCTCCGTCACGCTCCGAATGCTCTCCGACGCAGACATCTCCGAATACGCCACCGCAGCAAAACCCACGCTTGAAGACTATTATTTGTATGTTTTTGGAAAAGAAGAAAGCGTATAAAAAATAAATTATGACAAAATAAAAATCAAAAACGGAGGACATTATGAAAAATGAAACAACGATAAAAGCGATATCAGTTTTTCTCGCTTTAGTGTTTGTTTTGCTTACACCGGGGATGTATATCGGTGCGTCTGAAACAAATCACGGCAATACGGTTTCTTTCGATGATGATGCAGTGTGGGACGAGGTGCCGGAATCTGAAATCGAAGGCATCGTTCCGCTTGAAGCGGACAGCTCGTTCAAGGACAAACTTAAAGAAGCGATTGCGGACGAAACGCTTGTGCCGTTCGATGCAAATTCCTCGATAAACAGCGAGCATAAGATGGCGGCGACAGCGCACTCGACAGTGCTGAAAGCGCAAATCGAAAACTTACGCAGCAGCGGATACGTAAATACAGCGGCATATCTTAGATATGCACATCCGGCATTCAGCGCGACAACGGCGAATTTGTCGAGTGTTTCTTTATCGAGCGGGTCGCTGAATGTCGGATACCCTCTTGCAAGCTTTACCGGCAGAGGCGGGATCGAGGCGAGCATAAGTCTTTTATACGATTCCTCGAGCAGCGAAACAAAAGAAAAACATTGGGAAAATGTGCCGTCTAATGAGTATTACGCAACAACCGGCGACAGATATGACAGAATTGTGGATGAATATACCATTGAGACATATTATGACAACATTGAAAACCACCATTTTGCAAGCGAATCAGACTATCTTGACTTCATTGATGACTATGTTGACTTTGAAAACGAAATGCCTGACTTTACCGGCATGATAGGTGAAGATGAATATGATATATATCTTGATATTTTGATCGACAGCGGGAATATCTATTATCCCGTTGAAGATGTCAGAGATAAGACGCTGTCGTCAGCGGAGGTCGGTCTTGCGCCGGGGTGGCGATTCAATATTCCCGTTATAGAAAAACTCGATTCTGCGATCGGAAGCGGCGACACAACAAATACAGACGAATATTCTGTTCTCACGCTCGATGACGGATCGTCATATCAGCTTAAAAACTATACTGTTCAAAATCATGAAATAAATGATATTACCGTCACGGAAATAAACACGACATATGGAACAAGAACTCTTAAATATGACGTGAAGCTGAAAGATGGGACACATTATTATTTCGACAGCGATGGCGTGATCGCATATAAGGTCGACAGATTCGGTAATGCGGTGAATTACGAGTTTTCATCGTCAGGCATGATCTCGAGAATATATGACGCGACGGGAAGAAACATAAATATAACAACGACTTCAACCGGAATTACAGTCACATCTCCCTCCGGCGAGAGTGTTGATATCGGAATCAGCGGTACAGGATATGAAAACAAAAGAATCGATTCCGTATCATATGGCGCAGGAGAAACATATTCTTTCACTTATACAGATTTTGTTGCATCATTCAGTTATCTCGGAAACAGCACAAATTTGAATACGACATGGGCACTTCTTACGGAAATATCAATGCCTGACGGAGACAGCACAACTGTTGCATACACTCAAAAAAGTACCCCGTATGGAGAGGGTTCAATGCGTTATCCCGTGGTATCGGGTAAATATGATACCATCGGCAATACGATTAAAAACAATAAATCATATACATATACGGGCACGGCGCGAAATGCGTATTACTACAGAACACTTCATGAGCAGTATCCGTCAAATGATCCGTATACATTTACGGTTACCGTTACAGAAGATACCGCAAAACGAGTATACGAATATAACGAAAAAGAAAGACTGATCTCCGAACAGGCGAAAATCGGAACGACTCTGATCGAAGAAACAACTTATCAGTATGAAGGCATTTTGCCGACAAAAATAACGTACAACTCGCTTTCAAAATATGGAATTGAAAGGTATAATTACGACAACAGAGGAAATGTTACGTCATTTTACAACACAATGTCGAATGGAAGACAAACCTCAAAGCATTCGGTTCATTATACATACGATAATGATTATTCCATTACGCTTACAAAAAAGACTTATCAAAATGAATCAATAACAATAACGGAAACCAATACCCTCACACAAAACGGTAAAGCGATAGCGTCATCGGTCAAGACGATAGGCAGCACTGAGCTTTCCCGTACGGAATATACATACGACTCTTGCGGCAACGTCCTGACAAAAACAGACTATATCTATCCCGGAAACGAGACGGCTGTGACGAGCT
>JAFXWT010000315.1 GCA_017542695.1 Clostridia bacterium | reverse complement strand
TTCTGTGCCGCAAAGGGCAACGATAACAAACATGGGCGCGGAGCTCGGCGCAACAAGCTCGATATTCCCATCCGATGAGGTAACGCGCGCGTTTCTCGAGGCGGAAGGCAGAGAAAAAGATTTTGTTCCGCTTTTGCCCGACGGCGACGCGACATACGATAAGACTGTAAAAATCGACCTTTCGTCGCTTATGCCGCTCGCGGCTTGTCCGCACTCACCCGACAACGTAAAACCGGTGTCGGAACTTCAAGGAATGAAGATAGATCAGGTCTGCGTCGGCTCGTGCACGAACTCGTCGCTGAACGATATGCTGACCGTCGCGGCAATGCTTAAAGGAAAAACCGTTCATCCCGACGTTTCCCTTTCTATTTCACCGGGATCGAAGCAGGTCTACACGATGCTCGCCGAATGCGGCGCGCTCGCGGATATCATCGCGTCCGGCGCTCGTGTGCTCGAATGCGCGTGCGGTCCGTGCATCGGAATGGGCTTTTCTCCGAAATCCGGCGGCGTGTCGCTTCGCACGTTCAATCGCAACTTTGAGGGGCGCTCCGGCACGCGCGACGCAAATGTCTATCTTGTGTCGCCCGAAACGGCGATAGCGTCGGCGATTGCGGGCGTTTTCACTGATCCGTCGACGACCCCCGCGCCGCAGATAACTCTTCCCTCGTCGTTTGAAATAAACGATAATCTTATAATTCAACCCGCGTCGGAAAAAGATGCTGACAGCGTCACGGTCGAGCGCGGTCCGAACATAAAGCCGATACCGAAAGGCGTCGCTCCCGAAGAAACGCTTGAAAAGAAACTCGTCCTGAAAGTCGGCGACAATATCACGACAGATCACATCATGCCCGCAGGTGCGAAGATACTTCCATACCGCTCGAACGTGCCGAAGCTCTCCGAATTCTGCTTTACCGTCTGCGACAAGGATTTTCCCGATCGCGCAAAATCGCTCGGCGGCGGAATCATCATCGGCGGACAGAACTACGGCCAGGGCTCGTCGCGCGAACATGCGGCGCTCGTGCCGCTTTACCTCGGTATTCGATGCGTTGTCGCAAAGAGCTTTGCGCGCATCCACGCGGCAAATCTCATCAACTTCGGCATTCTGCCGCTGACGTTCAACGATCCCGACGATTATGACAAATTCGCCGAGGGCGACGACCTTCTGATCGAAGGTTATCGCGCGGCGGTCGAGCGTGGCGACAGCGTCGTTCTCGCAGATAAAACAAACGGAAATACCGCAAAGTTATCAATAAATCTCACCGAGCGCCAGCGCAGGATAATTCTTTCGGGCGGGCTGCTCTCATTTACCAAAAACGGAGGATACTGAAATGGAAAATTACGATAAAAATCTTGACCTTGCGTGCGAAAAATTCAGAAAGATACTATCCAAACAGCTCGTGCGCGTAGAGGATATGAAAGCGCAGGGCGACTTTACGGACTATTCCGCGCTTGATACGATACGCATCGGCGTTTGCGGCGGAGACGGCATCGGCCCGATAATCACAGCAGAGGCAGAAAACGTTCTCCGCTTCATGCTTTCCGACCTTGAAAAAAGCGGAAAGATCGAATTCGTCAAGATCGACGGGCTGACGCTTGAAAATCGCATCGCGCACGGCAAGGCGATACCCGACGACGTTATGGATGAGCTTAAATCCTGCCATATCATCTTAAAAGGTCCGACGACGACTCCCCAAAAAGGCAGCGGAATGCCGAACATCGAAAGCGCGAACGTCGCAATGCGCAAAGCGCTCGACCTGTTTGCCAACATACGCCCGGTGAAAGTGCCTTCCGAGGGCATAAACTGGACAATCTTCCGCGAGAACACCGAGGGCGGCTACGCCGTCGGCAGCGATGGCTTCAATGTTACGGATGATCTCGCCGTCGACTTTGTCGTGACGACAAAGCAGGGCTCCGACCGCATCGCGCGCATAGCGTACGACTATGCGAAGAAAAACGGCTTTACGCGCGTTTCGCTCGTCACAAAGGCGAACGTCGTCAAAACGACGGACGGAAACTTCCTCGAGGACTGCCGCAAGGTTGCCGCGCTCTACCCCGATATCGTAACGGACGAATGGTACGCCGACATAATGACGGCAAAGCTCGTTGACACAAAGCGCCGCCGCGATTTTCAGGTGCTTGTGCTCCCGAACCTCTACGGTGATATCATCTCCGACGAAGCCGCGGAATTTCAGGGCGGCGTCGGCACGGCGGGATGCGCCAACATCGGCAAAAAATATGCGATGTTCGAGGCGATACACGGCTCGGCTCCGCGAATGATCGCCGAAGGACGCGGCAAATATGCCGACCCGTGCTCGATGCTCCGCGCGTGCGTGATGCTTCTCTCTCACATCGGGCTGAAAGATCGCGCAGACAAACTCGAACGCGCGCTCGATATATGCTCATTCGAGGAGAAAAAACTCGTCATCACGGGGCGCGACACGGGCGCGACTTGCGAGGAGTTCGGCGAGTACGTCATGGAAACGCTGAAAAAACTCGGATAAAATGTTACGTAAACTATACAAAATCTATTGACATTTGTGGGCAAATGTGTAATAATAGAGAAAAGACAAACAAATTACAAGGGTTTTGAGGTCGATATGGAAAAGAAAAACATCATCTATTGGGTCATAATTGCAGCACTTGTGGTAGTTCTCACTATTTTTCTTGTACTTATAATCAACCAAAATACCGAAAAAACACCCGAGCCCGAAAGAACCACATACGTTTTACCGCCTGCATTTGTTAAATCTTTTTTTAATTCTTCTGTGAACGAGTTTTTTTCAAGTGACTTTACCTTTTATAAATACTGTGAAGATTATCGAAAACACGCATCAGTAGATAAAGAAGGAAATCTTGTTCTTCGACTGACAAAAGCACAAGAAAAC
>JAFXWT010000314.1 GCA_017542695.1 Clostridia bacterium | reverse complement strand
TATTTTTATTTTTATTTTTTTGTTTCTTTGTTTTGTTCGCCGACGACTTCTTTTTTCGCCAGCCGAGCCGCACTGATATCAATTATCCGTCTCGTTTCCGCGTGCGGATTTGCGATCACCAGATGTGCGGCGGGCTTTTTGATGGCGAGTCTGACGGCGGAATCGACGGCGGCGTTCACCGCCGAAACATCGCCTTCGACGATGATCGTGACGAGCCGCCCTCCGAGCTTGCGCTCCCATGTGACAAGACTGACGTCTGCGGCTTTGCACATTATGTCGAGCGCGTCCATCGCGGCGACAACGCCTGTTATTTCAATAAATCCAAGTGCTTTCATTTAATGTGTCCGTTCCTCAGTCTTTGTCAAATCCGCTGAGCTTCAGCATTTTCTCGGTATCTTCTTCGACGTTCGGGATAATGTGATGAGTCACTATTCCACTGACTCTCTTTGCCGCTTCAAGAGCCGCGTCGACCGCCGCCGTAACGTTGTCAACAGTGCCGCGGAATTTGACTGCGACAAGAAGCGGAACGGGCAGTTTGTCCGCGTTGGCGGGCTTGTTCTTGTCGAAATTCTCGACCGTCACGTCTGCCGCTTTGCATCCGGCGTCGCACGCGGCGAACGCCGCTACGAGCCCGTATACCTCAACTATCCCAACAGCTTTTCCCATTGCGGATTCTCCTTAATTCATTCGTTTACTATTGCTATTTTGAGCCCCTCTTGCTTGAGATTTGTGACAAACGCGTCATTGATCTTATCAAGCGGATATTTATGCGTGATGAGCTTCTTTATCGGAAGACCTATTCCCTGCGCGCGTTTAAGGAAATCAAACGTCGTCGCATAGTCGCGGAGCGTGTACACCCACGAGCCGACGGTTGTGATCTCTTTCGAGCATATATCGAAATGCGGATTGATCGTCGCGTCACCGCCGTTGATAAAGAAACCGAGTTCGCAAAGACCGCCGCCGTTGCGGATGAATTTGTATATGTTCGAGTGTCCTGCCGGAGAGCCGGTGCACTGGAACGCGAAGTCGGCAAGATGACCGCCGAATGCGTCCGAAACGCCCTTTGCAAGCTCCTCGATGCCCTTGTAATCCTTGAAGTTGACCGACTTATCCGCGCCCATCTCTTTGGAGAAGGCGAGGCGCTTTTCGTTTCCGTCGACAGCCACGATGTTTTCGATCCCCATCGTTCGAAGAACCGCGATGCAGATCAGTCCGATCGGGCCGCATCCCTGAACGACGACGCGTGAGTTGAAGCGGAGTATTCCCGTCGTCTTTGCGCGCTCGACCGCGTGGATAAGCACCGCGCACGGCTCGATCAGTATTCTCGAGTCGAGGTCGAGGTCGCTGACATTGAATATCGTCGAGCCGCCTCTGACGAGTATGTAATCGGAGAACCAGCCGTTAAGGTGATAATCATCGTCGGGAAGCAGTCCGTAAACGTCGGCGCCGCCGACGTTCTGCTTGTTGAGGTCGAACATCGTGATATCGGGGTTATCCTTGAATATCATACACGTTACGACCTTGTCGCCGACTGCGAGCGGCTTGCCCGCGCTGTCTTTAACTACGTTTTTGCCCATTTTAACTATCTCGCCCGTGCCTTCGTGACCTAGCGCCACGGGAATGAGTCCGAACGGGTCTCTCTTGAATTCGTGTGCGTCTGTGCCGCATATTCCGCATCCCTCTACCTTGACGAGAATATCGTCGTCGCCGAGTTCGGGGATAGGAAATTCGCGTACGTCGAAATGTTCGAGCTTGGTCAGCATCGCAACGTGTGCCGTTTTCGGCACAGCGCCGCCCGCGCTCCTTGCGGGAGCCGCGCCGCTTCCCATCTGAGCGAGCACTTGCTTAACTATCTGCTCGATATTTGCGGAATTCATGTCCATTTTATTTCAGTCCTTTCTCAAATATTTCTCTGCCGTACTTTGCCAGAGCCGTGTCCTGTTCCTCACTGCCGCCCGAAACTCCGAGTCCGCCGATGATGTCGCCGTTCTTGTTTTTCAGCGGCTCGCCGCCGCCGAATATGACGATCTTTCCGCCGTTTGTGAACTGGATGCCGTAAAGCGATCCGCCCGGGGCGGCGAGACCCGAAAGCTCCTTCGTCGTCATTTTCAGCGCAACGACCGTGTACGCCTTGTTCAGTGCTATGTCGTAGCTTGCGATGTAAGAATCGTCCGCGCACTGAACGCTGACGGGGTTTGCGCCTTTGTTCGTGACGGCAACAACGGCGTTCACGCCGATTTCTTTCGCTTTTGCGATCACTTTCGCGCAAAGGCGATTTGCCGCCGCGAGCGTCATGTCGTCCGACGGACGTATGTATTCCTCGACTATGGCGTCAACAGTATTTTTTATGAGCTGTTCGTTCATAAAAACCACCTCGTATTATTTTCCGAGCTGCTCCATTACTCTTTTTGTGATCTCAGCTACGAGAGCCGCGTCGTCGCCGCCTGCGCTCTTATGGCAGTTGCCGCCGCATCCGTGGCAGCTGGGCTGACCGTTTTTCGCGTTCTGGCAGAGGTTTGCGGGGTGCTTGCCTTTCATGCCGAATTTTCTTCTGATCTCGTAGAGCTGCTCGACCTGTTCGGGGGTGAATTCCTTCGGACCGCCGAGAACTTTCGACTGATAGAGGAGCTGTGCGTAAAATTCCACGGATTCCATCTTCATATAAGCCGCAAGGAGCGAGTCCGAATATGTAAGCGCGCCGTGATTTGCGAGAAGTACCGCGTCAAAGTACGGGAGGTACTTTTCTACGGCGTCGGGGATCTCGTTTGTAGACGGGCATCCGTATTCCGCTATCGGAACGCATCCGAGGGCGATGACCGCCTCCGGCATGATCGGCTGAGTGAGCGGTATGCCCGCTATCGCAAAGCTCGTTGCGTACATCGGGTGCGCGTGAACGACGCTCTTGACGTCCGGTCTCTGCTCATAAACTCTCATATGCATTTTGATCTCGGACGAGGGCTTGAATCCGGCGTTTGCCTGAATGACGTTTCCCTTTTCGTCGACTTTGCAGATGTATTCGGGAGTCATAAACCCCTTCGATACGCCTGTCGGTGTGCAGAGAAACTCGTGATCGCTGAGCTTGACGGAAATGTTGCCGTCGTTTGCCGCAACCATTCCACGATTGTAAATTCTCTTGCCGATGTCACAGATCTGTTTTTTGATCTCGTATTCGCTGACAGTTGCCATTTTGTTGTTTTCTCCTTAAATGATTTGATTTATTTTTTATTTTTTATTCTTTTAGATATTCGGCGAGCTCGCCGACTCCCTCGCCGGTGAGCGAGTTGACCATAAAAATCTTTTTGCATCCCGCGAGTTTAAGCCACTCCTCCGCCTTTCGCGGCGGCGCGAGGTCGGTCTTTGTGACTATGCCGACGACGTCGCGGTTGACGAGCCCGACCATGTTCGGCGAGTAGACTGAAAACCAGTCGTCCGCCGAGAGCAAAAGTCCCACAACGTCCGCCTCATAAGCGTAAAGGCCGAGCGCGGAGCTGAGATTTCTGTTTTCCACGTATTCGCCCGGCGTGTCGATTATGTAGTCGCGCCAGTCGACGTACTGCGTTTTTTTGTATTCGATCTTTTCATTCCGGAGCGCCTGTTTCAGCGTCGTTTTGCCGACGCCCGAGCGCCCGATGAGGATTATTTTTTTCATTACGTCTTTGTTATCTCGCAAACGGTGAAACCGAGCTTTTCCGCCGCAAATTCATTTACCGCCCTGAGCGACGCCTCGACCTCCGAGACCGTGCCTGTAATTATCACAGTGCCGCTGAAACGGTCGACGAATCCGAGTTCGGCGGCGCTTGCTTTCATACATACGTCGGCGGCGATTATCGCCGTCTCGCTCGGACAGAGCGTCATTATCCCTATCGCCGTCGCGCTGTATTCGACCGACGGATCGAGACCGAGCTTGCGGTAGAGGAGCTTGTCGGGATTTGCGATTATGTGCGAGAGAGTGATCTGTTTTCCGGGAACGCTCTCCTGAATGATCCTCATTTTTTCACCGCTTGGGATCAGTTTGTCAAATTCCATTTTAACCTCCTATCTGCCCTTTCAGTCCTTCGGAATTCACGACCTCGAGAAGCTCGTTCATCAGCTCCTTTGACGGCGGCTCAATGTCTTTGAGCTTGTACTCGCGCCCGAGACCCGCGTACTTGTCGGAACCGATGCGGTGATACGGAAGAATGTGCATCTCGCTCACCGTGCCGAGCGACTTTGCGAAGCGCGCGATCTGTCGTATCTCGTCGGGAGTGGCGTTGAACGTCGGTATGACGGGCGTTCTGATGATGAGCTTTTTCGCGTTCTGCGCTATCTTTCTCGCGTTTTCGAGTATCTTTTCGTTCGGCTGTGTCGTGAACTGTTTATGTTTTTCGCTGTTTATGTGTTTTATGTCCATGAGGTAGGTGTCAAGGTACGGAAGATACTTTTCGATCACCGACCAGTCGGCAAATCCCGTCGATTCCATCGCAGTGTTGATGCCGCTTTCCTTTGCGGCGCGGAGCAGCGCGGGAGCGAATTCGGGCTGTGCGAGCGATTCGCCGCCGGAGAGCGTCAGCCCTCCGCCCGAGCGGTCGTAGTAAGCGCGGTCGCGCTCGACCTCCTCCATCACCTCGGCGACGGTAACGTCGCGCCCGACGATCTTCGTTTTGCCCGCAAGGGTCATTTCCTGAATTTTATATTCCTGCGATTCGGGATTGCAGCACCAAAGGCAGCGGAGATAGCATCCTTTGAGGAATACTATCGTGCGGATGCCCGGCCCGTCGTGGACGGAAAAGCGTTGGATATCGAATATCCTGCCTTTTATGCTCTTGTAATCGTCCATTTAGAATTCTCCCTGCTCCGTGCGCTTGATGATGTCATCCTGAAGCGCTCTCGACAGCGTTGTGAACAGCGCGCTGTAGCCCGCGACTCGGACTACGAGCGAACGGTATTTGTCGGGGTTCTTCTGCGCGTCGCGGAGCGTCTCGCGCGATACGACGTTGAACTGCATGTGCGAGCCCTTCCTGTCGAAGTATCCGCGCACGAGCGCGACGAAGTTTTCAAGTCCCTGCTGACCGGCAAGCGCGGTCGGGTGGAATTTCATATTGAACAGCGTGCCGTTGGACGCTATAAAATGGTCGATGCGCGATACGGAGTTTGCCGCCGCCGTCGGCCCTTTCACATCACGTCCCGCCGCGGGGCTCACGCCGTCGGCAACAGGGGTGTATCCGAGTCGACCGTCGGGCGTCGGGCCCGTCTGTCCGCCGAGGAGCACGTTCGCCGATACGGGATAAAGTCCGGCTTGGAATCGTCCGCCGCGCGGATTTTTGTATTTTTCCATCGGGCGCGTGTATGTATATGTGACTTCGCGCGCGAACGCGTCAACGTCGTCGATGTCGTTGCCGAATTTCGGGAGCGCTTCGATGTCCGCGCGGAGAGCGCGGTATTTCGCTTTCTGCTCTTCGGTGCAGTTGTTTCTTCTGACTTCCTTATATATAGTTGCAATGTCGCCCTCGGTGATCGGTCTGCCCGCTTTCACTATCTCGGAAACGACGGCTTTGGTCAGTTTTTCCGCGTGATGAGCGTCGGTCTCCTCGCCGTAGTTGTTTTCCATTGCTTCCTTGAAATCGGCAAGCGTGTATTTATGCTGCTCGAACACAAGTGTCTTAACTGCCCACATCGCGTCCGCCATATTGGCGATGCCGAATCCCTGAGGCCCCGTGAAGTTGTAGACGGCTCCGCCCTCTTGTAAGCTCTTTCCGCGTGCGATGCAGTCATCTACCATGCACGATTCAAACGGAAGCGGCGCGCGCTCGGCGTGCGCCACGTCGATGGCGTTGTTCGCGTTGACAAGCATTTCGATAAAATATTCGATCTGCGTCTTGTATGCGCCGAAGAACTCATCGAACGTCGTGAATTTAGTAACGTCGCCCGTTTTCGGTCCGAGCTGAACGCCCTTGTCGACACCGTTCGAGAACACGAGCTCGAGCGGGCGGCACATATTGAAGAACGCCGCGTCGTGCCAGCCGTCCGTCCTTGCCGCTTTCTGCGGCTCGACGCACCCGATAATATTGTAGTCGCGCGCTTCCTCGATAGTAAGTCCGCGCGAGAGAAGCTGAGGAACAATGACTTCGTCGTTGTAGTAAGCCGGGAAACCGATGCCGGTGCGCGTCAGTTCGGCGGCGCGGATGAGAAGCTCGTGCGGCGAGCCGTTCCATACTCTTATCGAGAACGACGGCTGCGGGAGGAACACGTGCATCGTCGCGTCAATGCACATGAACGACAGATCGTTCGTCGCGTCAAGTCCGTGAACGTCCTGACCGCCGACGATGAGGTTCTGGAACAAGCTGTACCCCGCAAAGCCCTCGGCGCTGACAGCGTCGCGGCATTTGTTGAGGTCGTTGAGCTTCACCCACACACAGTCAAGGAGCTCCTGCGCGAATTCGCGCGTGATCTTGCCCGCGTCAATATCCGCCTTGAAATACGGGTACATATATTGGTCGAAGCGGCCGGGGGAGATCGAATGTCCGCTCGACTCCATCTGAATGAGCATCTGAATAAACCAGAAGCTCTGCAGCGCCTCGTAGAACGACGTTGCGCCGTGTTCAGGGACGTAATCGCAGATGCGCGAAATGTTTTCAAGCTCGGCTCGGCGCTTCATGTCAGCCGTATTTTTCGCTTCTTTCGCGGCGAGCGCCGAATATCTCTTCGCGTAACGGATAGCCGCCTCGCAGCTCATTATGACCGCGTCGAGAAAATGCGAACGTTTCGCGTAATCCGCGTCGGCGACGGAGAGCTTTTCCCTTGCATCCTTCGCCTCGGCGATTATGCC
>JAFXWT010000313.1 GCA_017542695.1 Clostridia bacterium | reverse complement strand
ATCATCGGGATCGACAGACTGAAATTCATTGTCGTGCTTCCCTGAAGCTGTTTGTTCCAGCGCGTCATCTCTCTTGCCGTCTGACCGAGCCACCTTTCAAGATGCTCCGCTTTGACGGGGGAGGAGATGATCTGAACGACGTATTCCTTATCGGACATGCCGGCGATATATTCTTCGGTGGTGTCCTGAGAATCGGCGTTGACGTTCTTGCCTCCCATACCTTTGTCGCCGACGTCGACGCCACCGGATTTTGCTTTGGGAATACCGCGTACCACCGTCATGCGGTCCATGGTATACATTTTTTCGTGCAGCCATTCCAGCTCGTCGTAAGTGAGCGTCCGATGCTCAAGAACACGGTATGTGCCCTGAAGCACGCTGCACAGACCGATAAAATCCTTATCGGCGATGCGCTTCGCCTCTTCGGGCGTAGTGGAAACGCCCTGAACGCCGTAGATATACAGCAAACCCAATGCAACCGGGTGCAGAAGATTGGCGATAACCGTGAGCAGCTTGATATTGCGCTCCCAGATCGCGGCAAGCACCTGACCGTGCATGTCCATGAAGCTTTCGGACTGCTTCGCACTTTTGGGCAGACGAATAATTCTCGTAAATTTGACCGCTTTATAGAAGTGAACGACGTGTCCGTTCTCCTCCATCATTTCAAGCTCATACATCAAGTATTTCATATACTTGCGGTCTTCAGTGTACTCTTTCCACGAGCGAACAATGCGAAAGTCATCAACCGGGTCTCTGTTCCTTTTTCTGATGATTGATGACAGGTTTAACATAAATAGTCTCCTTTCGACTGCTATTAACTAAAAGTTTCAGTTCTTTTCCGCGTTAGACTATTGACAACGCAAGAAAAAGTGATATAATATAAGCGAGATTATCATAAATCATTTTATAATGTTTAGGAGGTTCCTTATGAAATTTATAGGTCGTGAATTTGAACTTGCCACTTTGAACACCGAATACAACCGTGACGGCGGATTTGTCGTCATCTACGGCAGACGCCGCGTCGGAAAAACGACCCTCATAAAAGAATTCCTTAAAGGAAAAACTTCATTCTATTATCTGGCGACCAAAGAAATCGAATCCCAAAGTATGAAACGCTTTGCAGGAGTCATAGCTAGGACGACCAATAATCAAACAATCGCAAAGGCGACATTCAACGACTGGATAGATCTTTTCAGACTTGTCGCCGAATACAAACCGGAGGAAAAAAAGGTTTTGGTCATTGATGAGTTTCCCTATCTTGTCAAAACCAATGAAGCGTTCCCTTCTATCGTTCAAAATGCGTGGGACGAGTTTTTGTGCGACAGCAATGTTATGCTGATCCTTTGCGGATCGCTCATCAGCATGATGAAAAAACACGCCTTATCCTATGAAAGCCCTATCTACGGTCGTCGCACGGCTCAAATACGGTTAATGCCACTGCTATTTACTGACATTTTTCCTTATCAAAAACTTGAGTTTACGGATGCGGTCGAACAGTTTTCCGTTACGGGCGGCGTTCCGAAATACTTCGATTTCTTTACCGGGAAAAAGCCTCTTTATGATGAAATAGCCGAAACGGTGCTTTCAAAAAACGGTTTTCTCTATGAAGAACCGCAATTTCTCCTGGAAAACGAGGTTCAATCGCCTAACAGTTATTTTTCGATCATAAAGACTATAGCCGACGGCCATCACAAACTCGGCAACATTGCCGGAGTTCTCGGTTTGGAAACCTCTGCATTGACGCCGTATCTTAATACGCTGTCTGAGCTTGGCTTTATCGAAAAGCAGGTTCCGATCACCGAAAAAGATCCGACCAAGTCGCGTAAAGGGCTGTATTTTATCTCTGACAACTTCATCCGCTTCTGGTTTAGATACGTGTACCCTTTCAAAGGCGAACTTGAACTCGATAATCCTCAAATCGTGCTTGAAGAGCTTGATAAAGATTTTACAAGTAAATTCGTTGCCTTCACCTACGAATCCATCTGTCAGGATTTGTTTGCTTTCTTCTGCCAGTCGGGAGCAATTGATTTTACGCCGTCTAAAATCGGATCGTACTGGGTGAACGAATACGGTGATGAAAACACCCAAATCGACGTTGCAGCGGTCGACAAGAAAAACAAACGCTTATTTGTTGGAGAATGCAAATACCATAAAAGTCCGGTAGACGCCGATGTGTATTTCGATCTCAAAAAGAAGGTTGAACAATCAAAAGAGCTAGAGAAATCTTTTGCCGGATACAAAACCATTTACGGCGTGTTCTCCAAAAGCGGATTCAAGGATAGACTGCTTGATCTGAACAAGAACAACCCCGACCTCATTCTGATAAATGAATATATGATAATCTAACTTCCCGGCAGGTCTGTGAAAGCAGACCTGCCTTTTCAGTATGGTTTCGTGTTGTCACGGATATCTCTGATCTCACGGATCGCACGGTTCTTCGATCTAGTTCCGAAGAATTGCGGGATCTTTTTCCCCTGGAAGATGAAATATCCGATCGGGTAAGTAATGGCGATGATCCACAGCAGGTTCTGAAGCCAGCCGAGGATGGCGGCGCCGGATGAGGACGCTACGGACTGTCCGAAGGACGCGCTGAGATTGTCCGCCGAAACGCCGCTGACGATGATTATCACATAGCGGTAAACAAACAGGATGGCGAGATAACCGAGCACAAACCATTTGGTGTGCTTGATGATCTCTTCCCGTTGGCTCGGCAGGATCAGCGCGAGAACGGCGCCGAGGATCCACATCGCTCCGGTAAGCGGCGTTATGATCCGGGAACCGAAGTTGTAGTAAGCGTGATCAAGATACAGCCACAGCGCAAACGTGCCGATATAGATCAGCAGGTTCCAGAGCTTCGGCAGGATCTGCCTAATACCAAACTGCGACGTGTAGGTGATCTCGCCCTTACTGCGTGGGACGTAGTTTTTACGGTACATAGGGACTCCTTTCCACGCGTGTTAAAGGATCTGCCTCTCGTCCTTGACTTCATTCTCACTGT
>JAFXWT010000312.1 GCA_017542695.1 Clostridia bacterium | reverse complement strand
TATATTTTATATATTCATTTTCCGATACTTGCTTATAGAACACTCGCCCGTTTAGTCCTGATACACCCGCTATTTTATCTCCCACGACAAGTGTCAAATAAAAAGTTCGCTCATCTATTATTTCATCGACATATCTTTCTTCAACATCAATAGTCCAATCTTTCCCAAAAACATTACCGCCGATTATATTTTCACCGCATGGTTTAAATATTGGACCTAAAATTCTTATTTCACATCCATTGACCGTTTCAGGAATAAAAACCTCATCTTCGTCACCAGTTGCATCATATGGAATAACGGTAAGTTCATTTCCATAAACGCCAAATCCGTTCTCGTCAAATTTAGTGCCCCTGATTATCAAATCCCCGGGACTAAAATGAAAACACGACGTCAGCGCTAAGCACAGACTGAAAATCGTACACAGGCATAACAGTAAACTGATTATTCTCTTCATAAAATATCGAATTCACCCCCTCTAATAACGTAAAGTATATTTTACCACATTGTATTCCGAATGTCAATATCCGGTTGCAAAACTTTCTAAAAAAACATCGAGCAATATTCTTCAATCTGTCCCGCTTTTGTCCAAATTCGTGATTAAAATAGGATATGTAATGATAATCTGTTGTTCAACAGTTGGCCTGTTTGCATTTTTTTTATTCTTTGTCAAGCATTTTGGGGAAATGTTTATTTAATGGCTTCTTGCTATTGTCTTTTCAAAAAAAATTAACCCATCGCAGTTGTGTGATGGGTTAATTTGGTTATTTAATTTTGATACTGTTCAGATACTCCATGAAATTCTGCTTATTTTCAAGCGCGGTGGTCGTCGGGCGGCCGAGATCGTCGCGTGCGCCGATCGAACATTTGACCTCTATGAGCGACAGTTCGCGGCGGCTCTTTGCGATCTCGAGTTCTCTGTCGAGCGCGGCAAAATCGTCGACGCTGACGGCGTGCGGATAGCCGCACGCTTGGGCAATTTTAACAAGGTCGATCTCCGACGCGACAGTCGGCATTCCTCCGACTGTTTCGTGCGCGCCGTTATTGATGACGACGTGAACGAGATTTTTCGGTTTATTCGCGCCGATGACCGCCATCGCACCCATATGCATAAGTACCGCGCCGTCGCCGTCGATGCACCATATTCTTTGCTCCGGCGTGTTTATCGCCACTCCGAGCGCGATGGAAGAGCTATGCCCCATCGAGCCGACCGTAAGAAAATCATATTTGTGGCTCTGGTCGTTTGCGACGCGCGTTTCAAACAGCTCGCGGCTCGCTTTGCCCGTCGTCGAGACGATCGGGTCCTCGCCCGACGCTTTTACAATGTGTTTGATTATCTCTTCGCGCGTCATTTTGTTGCCGTTTTTATATTCGACTTTCGGTGCGTCGGTGAGCGCGCCTTTTTTTATCACGAAAGCTACGTCCTTGCCCTTGGAGAGGACTTTTCTGAACTCTGCCATGGCGTGCTCGACCTCTTCATCGGTCGTTTCACCCGAAATAACGAATGATCTTATGTCCATATCGTCGAGAAGTTTTATCGTCACCTCTCCCTGATAGATATGCTGCGGCTCGTCGTGAACGCCGGGCTCGCCGCGCCAACCGACGATGAACACCATCGGGATGGCGTACACCTTATCGCTAAGGAGCGAGGCGACGGGGTTGATGACGTTGCCCTCGCCGCTGTTCTGCATATAAACGACGGGAACTTTGCCCGTGGCGAGATGATATCCCGCAGCAAGCGCCGTGCAGTTGCCCTCGTTAGCGGCGATGACGTGATGACGCGGATCGACTCCGTACGTCGCAATCAGGTAGTTACAGAGCGCTTTCAGCTGGCTGTCGGGCACGCCCGCATAAAAATCAGCGCCGATTATCTCGGCAAGTTTTTCAACTTTCATTTTAATTATACTCCTTATAATTCGGGTCGATTGCCTCAAGCTCGCCGACGGAGTCGATCTCGACGATCTGTTCATTTCCGACGGGATGAACGGTGAGGTCGACGTTATTCAGCTGCATATTGACTATGTCGTCCCAGAACAGCGTTTCATACGAGCCGGGGCGACTATACGCCTCATTTATCGCGTCGGCTATCTTTTTCGCGTCGGCGGCCTTAAAGTACGCAACGCCGCACATATTATAGCAGTCGTCGCCGCCTTTGCCGACGCGGACGATGCGCCCGTTATCGTTCTGTTCGAGCACCCAGTCGTCGCTGTGACCTTTGACCATTTTCCCGTAGTAGCAGGAATGATCAAGCTCGGCGAGGAAGATCGACGGGTCCGAAACGCAGAGATCGGCTTCGCAGATAAAGCAGTCGTATTTTCCCATGACGTGAGACGCGGCGTGGATAGACGAGATGTTGTTGACCGTCAGATATTCGGTATTTTCAATAAGAGACAGGTTATTATACTTCTCCGTGAGAAAAGTAAACTGCTCTTTTTTGTATCCCACAACGACGTAAATGTGATTTACCTCGCGCTTTTCAAGCCCGTCAATGACTGTTTCGATCATCGGCTTGCCGAACACTTTTACAAGCGGCTTCGGCGTTTTTTCAGTCAGCGGCGCCATTCTCGTTCCGAGTCCCGCCGCCATCAGAATTGCAATTTCACTGTTCATTTGTGCCTTCTTACAGTTCGTCGATGAGTGTGATTATCTGCTTTATCGGCATCAGGCGGTCGTCGACCTCTTTTGCCCTGTGGTATTTCAGAATATCGGTCGCCGTCTGCTGCATCGCAGGGAATGCGCTGCGCGTCAGCTGGTTCGCGTAGATGACGATGTTGACGCCGTGCTGTGCGAGTTCTTCGTTTGTGATCGTGTTGAACGACGACGGGACGACTACGATCGGCGTTTCTTTATCCGTTTCTCTGAATTTATCGCAAAATTCGAGGATTTCGGCGGGGTCTTTCTTTCTCGAATGGATCATGATACCGTCGGCGCCCGCTTTGACGTACGCGGCGGCTCTGTTCAGTGCGTCGTCCATTCCCTGCTCCAGAATAAGCGATTCGATGCGCGCGATTATCATAAACTCGTCAGTGAGCTTGACCTTTTCGCCCGCGGCGATTTTGGCGCAGAAGTTTTCGATCGTGTCCTGCGTCTGCTTGACCTCGGTTCCGAAGAGGGAGTTCTTTTTAAGTCCCGTTTTGTCCTCGATTATGATGGCTGAAACGCCCATTCGTTCGAGCGATCTGACAGTGTAGACGAAATGCTCGGTAAGACCGCCCGTGTCGCCGTCGAAGATGATCGGCTTTGTCGTGACCTCCATGATATCGTCTATTGTTCTGAAGCGCGAAGTCATGTCGACAAGCTCGATGTCGGGTTTGCCTTTCGCCGTTGAGTCGCAGAGGGACGATACCCACATCGCGTCAAACTGGTCGAGCTTGCCCTCGCCCGTGTCGACGACGGTCTTTTCGGCGATGAGTCCCGTAAGTCCCGAATGCGCCTCGATCGTTTTGACAACGGGGCAGATTTTGATGAGCTGTTTCAGTCTTTTGCGGCGGTATTCGGGCATTGCGAGCTTTTCGGTCAGTATCTTGTCGATCTTTCTGACGTTTTCGTTTCTCGTGTACGGCACCTCGATGAGTTCGCCGCCGTATTTTTTGAGAGTTTCGATAAGCTGATCTCTCAGCACCGACTCCGGCCCCTCTCTCCAGTTGTCACCGTGGATAACGTAGTCGGGGCGAAGCTCTCTCACGATATCGTCATAGTGCATCCTGTCCTGAACGACGACGCGGCTCACGCCGGGGATCTTTTTATAAAGTTCAATGCGTTCTTCGAGCGATACTGTCGGAAATTTGTTGTATTTTATCGACGCTTCGTCGGATAGCGCGCCAACGACGACATCGCCGTATTTCTTCGCCTCGGTGATAATATTCAAATGTCCTTCATGGATAACGTCGGTGCAAAAGCAGGTGTAAACCGTTTTCATTCGTCTTCCTCCTTGTAGATCACGGGTATCTGAATATTGTTTACTTTCAGCGCTTCTTCAAATACGACGAAGAACCGCTCGATATCCGGTTCGTCGATCGCGCCGAGCGCGCACAAGCGGAACATTCCCTTTTTTTCGACTTTGCCGGGGTAGATCGTGAATCCGCGCTCGTAGCAGTAGTCGTGGACTTTCATGAAATCCCAGTTCGGATCGTCGGGATACATGGCCGCGACGACGAGTCCCGACTGGAGCTCGCGCGGAATGAAGTCGCGGAAGCCGAGCTTGTCAAGCCCCTTGTGGAGCGCGTTAAAAACGCGCGTGTGGCGCTCCCATTTTGCTTTTTCGCCTTCGGCGTAGTATTCTTTGAGCGCTTGGATTGTCGCGTATATCGTCTGAACGGGTGGCGTGAAGTTCATTTCGCCCGTTTTTTCAAAATAATCGTACTGGCGGTAAAGGTTGCAGTAATAGCTGCGCCTTGGGTAATCGCGGCTCTTTTCGATCTCCTTTATGCTGCCGATGATGAACGACAGACCTGTCATCGCCATGATGCCCTTTTGCGCGCTCGCCATGCAGAAGTCGATATTGTCTTTTTCGATGTCGATCGGGATCATCGCAAGCGACGAAGTTGTGTCGACGGTGAAGATCGCGCCGTATTTATGCGCGATAGCGCCGATCTCACGGATCGGATTGAGAAGCCCCGTACCCGTTTCATTGTGCGTTGTGTGAACAAGGTAAACGTCGGGGTTTTCTTTCAGCGTCTTTTCAACGAGCTCAAGATCGGGGCGCTCGTTGACGGGAAATTTCAGGTCGATGAACGGAAGTCCGTAGTACTCGCAGATCTGTGCCGCGCGCGTAGAATACGCGCCGTTGTCGACAACAAGGACTTTCTTGCCGTCGGGCAGAAGTGAGTTCAGGCAGACGTCGATGTTTATCGTTCCAGAACCGCAGAACAAGACGGACGTGTATTTATCGGGATCGCCGTGGACGATGCCAAGAAGATCGTTTCTGAGTCCTTTCATCAGCCCCGCGAATTCTTTTTCGCGCGGGCAGATATCGGGCACGATCTGCGCCATTTTGACCGTATCCGTCGTCGTCGACGGACCGGGGTTGAGCAATATATTTCTTTTGATATCCCTTTCGATCATTCCTTCACTTTATACTTTACCAAATTATATTATATCATGGCGGAGTTGACATGTCAAGAGCGAGGAGAAAGCAAAAAGAAAGACGGATGTTGTCCCGTCTTTCAGATATTCATTTTA
>JAFXWT010000311.1 GCA_017542695.1 Clostridia bacterium | reverse complement strand
TCTCCTCTTCAGCTTTTTTGACTCTTTGAGCCGCCTTGTAGTTCGCGTCGGAGACGATCTCCTCGCTCATGCGGTCGGCGCGTTCGCGCGCGGCGTAGAGAATGCCCTCGGCTTCTTCTTTCGCGCCCGCGAGTTTTTCGTCGTAGAGTTGCTTTTCGCCCTCTGCCTCGGCTTTCGCCGCGCCCGCGTCGTCATATAGCTTGTCTATCTGCGCGCGGCGGGTATCAAGCGTTTTTTTGACCGATTTGAAGAGTATTTTTCTGAGGATGAGAAAGATGATGACAAGGTTGGCGAGCGATATCAGTATCGACCAGATGTTGACGGAAATAATGTCAAGTGTCTGTATTTCAAGTAACACCGTATTTCTCCTCTTATGTTATTTGGCTCTGTGTTATGCTCCCATTGCTTTTGTCAGGATGCTGACAAACATATTCGGCGCGACGAACACGAGCATTATGCCTATGAAAAGTCCGTAGATACCCGTCGTTTCCGCAAGGGCGCATCCGAGGATAAGCGTCGAGCGCACCTGCGAGATGCTTTCGGGCTGACGGCCGACAGCGGCGCACGCCTGTCCGACTGCGTAACCCTCGCCGATACCGGGGCCGATGCCTGCCGTGAGTGCGATACCTGCGCCGATGGCACAGCATCCGAGAATGATTGCAATTGCGAGTTCCATTTTGTGTCCTCCAAAATTTATTTATGTTTTTTTATTTTTCAAGCTCCAATGCGAGAGCCGCCGCCTCCGCTTTCTTGCGGGCGCGCTCCGCCTTGCGTTTCATGCGCTTTTCATACGCTTCCTCGGGGAAGCCGTTTGAGATATAGATCATTGTAAGCGTTGCGAAGATATACGCCTGTATGCATCCGCTGAACAGGTCGAAGTAAAGCGAAAGTATCGCCGGAAGTCCGACGCGCAGAATATTCGCAATGCCGCCGAGCGCGGCGTGTATCAGCGTCGAAATGACCGCGCCCGAAAGCACGTTGCCGAACTGACGGAGCGTCATGGAGACGGGAGTGGCGAATTCGCTGATTATGTTCATCGGGGCGAACACCGGGATCGGCTCAAAGTATCCCTTGGTGTAGTTCCACACGCCGCCTTTGAGTTTATAGTGCGTTATCAGCGTGAACACGAGCAGCGACCAGCCGAACACGACGTTGATGTCCGACGTCGGCGGGAAGAGTCCGAGCAAGCTCGATAAGCTCGACAGCGCCGAAAGACCGAGGATGCCCGCGATGAACGGCGCGAACGAGACGTACTTTTCACCCATGTTGTCGAGTACAAGGTTTTCCGCCTTTTCGACTATCCATTCCGCCGCGAGCTGACGTTTGAGATTCGGGACTGTGTCAAGTCCGTGAGTGAAATAGAGCGAAAGCCCGAGGATGAACAAGATGACCGCCCAAGAGTTTACTTGCGCCTCCGTAATATAAAGCGGCATAAGCGGCATTTTTTCAAAAGCGAAATATACCGCCGCGCCCGAAATGTTCAGCCCCTCCGACGCGGGAACGAGCAGTATCTTCATCAAGATCGCGCAAACGAACGGAACGATCATCAGGGCGATACAGAGCGCGTCGATGATCTTGAATTTAAGCGATGTTTTTGTTTTCACTGCTCGTCCGCCTCGCTTTCCGGTTCGGGCGGATTCTTCTTTGCCTCTTCCTTTCTGACGATCGCACCGCGTATCATCACGGTGATGCGGTTGAAGAACAGCGGCGGGACAAGCGCCCAAAATTCAAACGGACCGCCTTTATCCGTTATGTTGCTGAAATACGCGCCGAGCGCGACAACAGCCGCAAGTGCAAGCAGGCGACCGAGCTGCGACGCCGTCGCCATCGACCTTGCTTTGACGGGGTCGCCGCATGATATTGCCTTTTGTATAGTCAGGCACATAACGAAGAAGCTCGCGACCATCGCGCAGCCGACGAGGAGGTTTGACCAGAGGACCCCGAGCGACCATTTGCCGATGACGAGAAAAACGGCGTGCATCAGCGCGCTCATGATAAGCATTCCGAGAATTATGAACTTTGTTTCCTTTTTAACGTCCGCGTCGATCCTCATGCCGTTTTCCCTTCCGCGAGTTATGAATTTGCATATACATTTATTATATATTATGTTCTTTAATTTTTCAAGGAAAATGTCAAAGATTTTCGCGCGAATTTTTGTTTTTTCTTATTTTTGTCTTTTTTGACATGAGCGAGGACGCCCCATCCCAGAAAAAGGACGTCTTTTTTTCGCGCGAAATTGCGCCCGACAAAAGCGTCGCCGTCAGTGTGACGCGCGTATCGCCGTCCGTTTCACACGCGAGCGTTATCTTTGTCGGCGTAGCATGGCGGCGCTCGCGCGGGCTCATTTTCGTCATTTCATCGCGCACGGCGAGCGCGTGTTCTTCGGCGCCGGCGACGAACGCTTCCTCGGCTTTGGCAAGAAATGCGTCGAGCGCGCCGTCGCCCGTCGGGGCGATCTTGCTCTCGATAACGGCGGCTGTCACGCCGCGCGTTTCATATTTTTTTATTTTCATACTCTCTCCCGTTTTTTATTATTCTATTCGGAAGGGGAACGTTTGTATTACAAAAAAAACGGGCGGCTCGCGCCGCCCGAATGGGTGTTTTTTACTCATTATAATAATATATCTTCAAACCGGGATTCTGCGCGTCGGCGATGGTGAATATCTGCGCTCTGAACGACGGAGAGATGTAAAGCGCCGAGAACGCCGTGCATTCGGCGTCGATTATCGCCGCTCCGATAGAGCTGACGCTTCTCGGAATGACGAGGCGCTCAAGCGTTTCGCACTGCGAGAACACACCGGAGTCGATGCTTTCAAGTCCCTCGGGAAGAGTTACGTTCTTTACCGCCGTAACGGCGAACGCATATGCGCCAAGCGACTTCAGCCCCTTTCCGAGCTTTATAGATTCAATCGACCCGCACTGATAGAACGCCGACGAGTCGATCATCCTGACGCTGTCCGGTATTTCGATCGACGGGAGAGCGATCAGACGGTAGAACGCATTTGATCCTATCCGTTCGACTCCTTCGGGGATCGTGACCGACGTGACGTTATACGTTATGCGGTACTTGACTTTTATCGCCTCGCTATTGTCGCTGTTCTCGATATCGGAATAGACGACGGGGCTGTCCCAGCCCGAGCAGGCGCCGCCCGCTATCGTTTTTACTCCGTCGGGAACGACGACAGCCGTCTGATCTTTTGCGACGTACACCCAAAGGAGAATGCCGTTGCCGACGATCTTGAATTTGTTTTCGCCGTCGCCCGCGTCGCGCGAGGAATCGATGAAATCATAGTACGCCGCCGTTTCGGTGAACGCGTTAAGACCGATGTATCCGACGCTTGCGGGGATGTCGAGCTTTTCTATACCGTGGAATCCGAAGAACGCCTCGTCGTTTATCGTTTTAAGCGACTTGCAGTTTGCAAACGAAACGGTAAGATCCGAGAACGAGCCGTCCGTCGTAAAGCCGTAGAACGCCGAGCCGCCTATCGTTTCGAGCGTTGACGGCAACGTCACGCTCTTTATATTTGCGCACCCGTAGAACGCGCCGGAGCCGATCGAGATAACGCCCTCGGGAATAATGACTTTTTTGATATTGGAATGGTATTTGTAGCCGTATATCTGATTATACTGCGCGGCGGCAACGTTTGCAAAGCAGGAGTTGCCGATGGATTTTATTTCGAGTCCCGAAAGATCGAGCGTTCCGGCTTCGTCCGCGCTGTTGGGGTTGAAGTTCGATTTAATGAGCACGCCGTCGCCGACGACGAGGAACATTTCGGTGTTTTCCCTGTACCACGGAGTGAAGCTGAGCGCCATCATGCCCACTTCGGTGACACCGAGCGGAATGCTTATATCAACAAGGTTGGTGCATCCGTAAAACGCGCCCGAGCCGATCGACTTGACGTTCGTCGGCAGAGAAATTTTAAGAAGCGCCGAGCAGTTTGCAAATACCATGTCGGAAACGGCTTCGATATTCGTGTTACGGAATTCCGTCAATTCGCGCAGGGAAATACATCCCGAAAAACAGCTCGAACCGATGATTTCAAGCCCCATCGGGAATACGACCTCGCTGAGCGCGATGCATCCGTAAAAGCACGACGGACCGATAGATGTGAGTTTTTCGGGAAGATCGACGCTCTCGAGCGACTGGCAGTAATAGAACGTTTCGGGATAGAGCGTCGTTATATTCTCCGAAAGTTTTATGCTTTCAAGCGAAACGCAGCCGTAGAACGCCATTGAGCCGAGTGACGTAACGCTGTCGGGTATCGTTATCGACGAAAGCGACGTGCATCCGTAGAACGCGCCGGAACCGATCTCCGTAACGCTGTCGGGGATCGTGACGCTGACGAGTTTTTCGTCGTTTGCGAACGCGCCCTCGGCGATGAACGTGATTCCGTCGGGAACGGCATAGGCGCCGTTTTCGTCGGCAAGACCCGCGGCGGATTTCAGCGTCGTGTCCTCGACGATCGGTTCGCCTTTGGATGGACGATTTGCCGTAGTTGCTTCGGGCGTTGACCCCGTCGTATTCAACGGGTCGGACTTGGGCTCGCACGAAACGAGCAGAACGAGCATCGCCGCGGCCATTATGAGAGAGATGATCTTTTTCATATTATATACACCTTTCAAATAAGGATATATTCGCATTTTTAACAATATTATTATACATCAAGCGATTTATTATGTCAAGCAAAAAAATGCGCCGCACGAAAGCGGCGCATTGAAAGACGCTTATTGTTCGCCCGAAGGCGCTGCATCACATTTCAAGCTGTCTGCCCAAAAATGACGCGGCTGTCTGGATGAGTTTCGTTTCGGTCACGGCGTCACGCGCGTCCTTTTTGACGTCTGTCGCGGCAAGCGATACGACGCAGCCAATAACGTCGCCCTCGGCGAATATCGGCTGGGCGCAGTAGACGTAGTGCGTCTTGTCGTCGTCTGTAACGGCGATCTTTTCACCGCCCTCGCTCAAAACGTAGAGAGCGCGCCCCTCGATAACCTGCTCGATGTCAGTCGAGTTTTTCTTATCGAGATAGTCCTTTTTCGGCACGCCCGCGCAGGCGATAACAGCGTCCCTGTCGCAAACGGCGACGGGCACGCCGCACGTCTTGTAGAGCGTTTCGGCGTAATCGGCGGCAAAGTCGACAAGCTCGCCTATCGGCGAGTATTTCTTGAAGATGACCTCGCCCTCGCGGTCGGTGTATATTTCGAGCGGGTCGCCGCCACTGATAACATTGACGTCAAAGACCTTGTCTTTGTGATTTTTACTTGACAAAACCGCGGTTTCGCCCGCTTTTTCGATATCCTTGACGTCTGAGCTAAAATTTGAGTCACCTTTTGCAAAATGTCCTGTGGCAAGAAGTTCTTCAATGTAAGGTTTTAGCTTTATTTTGATGTGTTGTTCAAAAACAAGTATCCTGTCAAGCAAAAGCGTGATGTCTTTTTTTGCAAGTTTATCTTTGGCAAGAATCTCATCAAAGATCTCAATCGCTGTTTGAGCTACACGATTGGCACGAATTGTGGTATTGCGAGAATCAACCGCCATCACCAGTTGATTTTCATACCCGTTGATTTTTCTCTGTGATTCATCAACCAACTCGTCATACGTTTGCCCGATTAGTGCAACATCTGCGCCGGGACGCATAATATCGCGCGATTTCTGGCGCATCAGTGTGCGGAGCATATCTTTTTCCTCCGCGATCATTTTTTCGAGTTGCTCAGCAGCGTTGAGACATCCGCTTGTTATTTCGTCCTCGGAATTTATTCGTTCCTCCAGTATTTTGATCATCCCCGTAGAATTGTTGCGAACCCTCTGTAAAAAGCTTTTGACAACTTTGTCGAGACAATCTGATCTAATCGCGTGCGATGTGCACGCTTTTATGCCTCTGACGTGGTATGCGCCGCAAACATAATTCGTCAGACCATCCTTGTGTGATCTTGCAAACATCGGAGACCCGCAGTCGCCGCAAAAAAGAAGCCCAGAGTAGGTGTTTTCAAACTTTTTCACACCCCTATAATTATACTTGCTTCTCTCCTTGATTATCTCCTGAGTTTGCGCGAAAACTTTAGGGTCGATAATACCCTCGTGTGCTTTTTCAAAAACGAGATGTTCGCTTTCGTCCAGTTTTTTGTCTTTACCGTTAATTTCTTTGCGAGTGAACTTATGCTGGCGCAGAGTGCCAATATAAAAATCGTTATTGAGTATTTCTGAAACCGTTGCGATACTCCACGCATTTTTTACTTTTCCCTTATACTCTTCTCCGACAGCTTCTCTCTGCTGAAGCATACACATTCTCGGCGTCGGAATATGCATATCGGTCAGATAATTCGCTATTTTTTTATATCCCCAGCCATCATCATTGTACAGTTTGAATATTTCTCTAACAACATTGGCAGCCGGCTCGTCAATTGTGTATTGACTCTTTTTGGCATTTGTCAATATGTACCCATAAGGCACGTTGCAAACCCATTTTCCTTGCGACTGACGAAGCGCGACGACCGCGTTTACCTTTTCGCTTGTCTGCGTCACCGGAGTTTCGTTAAAGAAAAAGAATAATTTCTTATAATTCCAATCTCTATCCAGTTTTGAGCAATCGAGATCATCCGAAATAGAGATTATGCGTATTCCACTTGCGATTAGCGACTCAAATTCGTCGATCCCCCTGCCCGTTCGCCTTGAAAAACGACTCAAGTCCTTAAAAACAAGTATGTCGTAATTGTGGGACAGGAGCAAGCCTTTCATTTTCATATACCCTGGACGTTGTTCGAAAGAATAACCCGATTTATCTCTGTCCTCAAAATAGTCCACATTACTAAACGGGAAAGCGCGCTTACAATACTCTGATATGATCTCTTTCTGGTGTTCGATACTTGTGTTTTCTTTATTAAGTTCAGTATCAACAGAGATCCTTGCGTAAGCGGCGATGTTATATTTTTCTACCATATTATATATTCTCCGTTTGTTCCTTTGAATAACATTGTATCATAAAACGCTGTTTTTGTCAAGTATTTCGGCACATCATTTGACGTTTGGCTTGTTTGGAATAAACAAGGGCCTGAAGTACGATTCAAGCCCTTATTGGTCCCTTTAAAGTTTTTTATGTCATTATGAACATCGACAAAACTCCCTTATAGTTCAACATTTTTTATCTGATAAATCAAAACATCTCTATAGAATGATTGTTCTTCTTTTTCAAGCCATTGAAGAGCACTTTTTTTATCCAGATCAAACCCTTTGCCAAATTTTTCGTACATTTTTCTGTGTGATCCTGAAAACGGACGAGCAACCACGCGTTTGACATTTTCTGATATTGGCAATTTCTTGTTTACCGATGGATTTGCATTCAACAATGATTTACCATTGTCGAAAATGGGCGCCGGTCTGTACTTGCCGTCATTACTCATTATTACGCCCAAATTGTGAAAATGTCGATCTTCATTAAGCGTTATATAATCTACAGTAAAAACTCTTTTAAAGTATTCTGACAAATCCAAATCGATAATTTCTTTGAAAAAGCTTATGACATAATCAACAGAGTCGTCTATATTCATCATCCTTATTTTTTCATGTAATGGCTGACCTGTCACATTGTTATGCATTCTTTCAAGAGTTGTAAATGTTTCATCCGGCGATAAAAAAGTTTTACTCCTGCATGCCGCGCTGCCATTTAACAGTCCTCGTTCATATATAACAAATGTGTCCTTAGGTAAATTGGTAAAGGTAAGCATTTTGGATGTCAAATACTCAACCAAATCTTCTCTGCCTTCATTATTCGTTTTATACCAATATCCATCTGAAAAGTATTTGCTTTGCGTTCCGTCGCTTGTACCTTCGGTATCAACAAGATAATCTTCTGTCAATTGTATTTCAAATCCATATTTAAACATTTCTGAACCTCCTTGGCGCAACATCTTTCCAATGCAAAAATTCTCCACTAAACTGAAACCACAAAAAATCGTTATATGAGATACCGTGAGTCTTTTTTACTATTTCCAGAGGGTCATAATACTCTATTCCAAGTTTATTCAGTATTTTATTTATGTCAGCTCTTTCTTCTTGCCAACACCTTGCCCTTAATATTTCTGTCAATCTATATAAATCAATAATGTCCGAATAAAAAATTTGTTTTACTGGATTATCTACAAAACGCTTTATTCTAACCTTATTTCCAGAAACACTAACATACGAAACCGGTTCATCTTTCCAATAGCAAGTAAAACTAAGATTGTCCCATTTTTGTATATAAGGCGGTCGCAAATCCTTTTCTTTTAAATCTATTTTCACATCCAATGCATCAGCT
>JAFXWT010000034.1 GCA_017542695.1 Clostridia bacterium | reverse complement strand
GTTCGCCGCGCGGAAGAACGGTATGTGCTGAGCTATGTGATAATAGTTTATCGCGCTCTCGACCGCCGCCGATTCAAGCGGTGGCACTACTTCAAAGAGAGTCGCAGCGTCGGGGCAGAAGTTTTCGTTGAAGCCGATCTGCCCCGTTTTGTCGAGGATCGACGACAGCGCCATCCCGTAGCAGGAGCCGCTCCATTCGGACGCCCGCGCTTTCTGCAGGCTGTTTATGACGGACGTCGCGGTCTTCGCGTCGTCACTATATATTATCTTGACATAATTGCAGAGCTTTAAGAAATCTTCGTCGCTGACGGAGTACGTTTTGCCGAAGTTTGTTTTTGAATTTCCAAACGAGTATATTTCATCCGGGCCGAGGCAGAATTCAAGCGGACTGTCGGCACAGATGACAGACGCGTCCGGCGGAAGGATCTCTCCGTCTTTTGCAACGGTCTGCCATTCGTCGAGCGTGCCGCCGAAACGCACGTCGGAAAGGGATACGCAGTCGGTGAAGGCTTGTGCGCCGACCTCGACGACCGTCTTTGCCATGAACACCGACGCAAGATTCGGGCAGGAATTGAGAGCGTAAGCGGAAACCGACGTCACGCCCTGGTAGAACGACGCGGATCTTATATCGGCGCAAATCCCGTGCCACGGAAGCTCCGACGCGGACGCGTATTCGTACATCGCGCCCTCGCCGCTGACGGTAAGGATACCGAGCTCCTCGTCAAAGCTCCAGACGACTCCGTCGCCGCAGGAGTTTTCGTTCCCCTGCGGATAGCGGACGGTCGCGTTGAGGAAATAATAGTTTCTGCCGGAGGTATTGACGACGGCAATTTTCGAAAACTCTTCTTCGGTTCCTCCGTAATACACGGTCGACAGCGACGAACAGTAAGCGAAAGCTCCCGCTCCGACAGACTTCACGCCCGCGTGGATCGTGACCGACGACAGCGCGGTACAGTTTGCAAAAAGGTTGTCGGAAATCGCCGACGTGCCGAGCGGCACCGTAAACGACGAAAGCGACGTGCAGCCGTCGAACGCGCCGTTTCCAATCGACGAAACGCCGTCCGGAAGAGCTATGCCCTCGAGCAGAGTACATCCCGCAAAGGAATAGGAGCCTATCGACGTCACGGAATCCGGGATCGCGATCTGCGTCATCTTCATGCCTCGGAAAACGTTATTTCCTATCGCCGTCACGCTGCCGTCGTCGGGAATAACGCTCGAAGGGCAGCCCGAGATAACGGCGCCCGTGGCGCGCTCGATGAGACAGTTGCCGTCGGAGCGGTAATACGCATTCGCGGGGTCGACCGTCAACGAAGTCAGCGCCTTGCATCCCAGGGTGATGGCGGATTCGATGAACTCAACGCTCGCAGGGATATTCAAAGCGGTCAGTTTCGGGCAGTTGGAGAACGCCCCTGCCTCCAGCACGAGAACGCCCTCCGGGATCGTCACGCTGCGCAGCGACACGACGTCGCAGAACGCCTGACCGGCGATGATCAGCGTATCCGGGTGTACCGGGCAGGACGTTATGCGCTCTTCGCTCGGAACGGTTATCAGAGCAAGGTATGGATTCGATGCGTTTCCGAGATAGTTCGCCTTTTCGTATTCATTGTACTGTATTGAATAGCAGGAAGTGAACGCGCTGCTCCCGATCTTTCTTATACTGCCGGGTATCGACACTGAAACAAGAGAGGACATACTCGTAAATGCGCCGGAGCCGATCGAGGTGATACCCTCGCCGACCGTCAGCGACACTATCTGTTTTTTATACGCGTTCCACGGAGCGACGGACTACGTAAAGCTCGGCATCTCGCCCTCTCCGGTCACGTCAAGGGTCAGCGCGTCTCTGTCGAATACCCATTC